>CAXUFI010000390.1:0-2581 GCA_964250245.1 uncultured bacterium | reverse complement strand
GGTGGCGGATGACCCGCATTTGGACGATCGCCCTCCTCCTGTCGCTGGCGGTCCAGGCGCGCGCGCAGCCGGTGCCTGGCGCCGAATGGCCCCGGACGTCGCCTGCGGCCGCGGGGTGGTCGGGGGCCCCGATGGCGGCAGCGCGCGCCGTCGCATCGGCGAAGCGATAGAGCGGCTTGACCAGCCGTAGATTGTTGAGGCCGCCGACCGCCGCCACGATACCGCGCAACTCCGCCGGCAACGTGACGGGACGCGCGTTCGCGTAACGAACGCCCGAGCCGCGCTGTTCGACGCGATGGATCTCGGTCGAGAAATAGCGTTCCGCGACGACGGCCGGCGCGGCCGCATCGATCACCGTCCGGTTCGCGAACGTCTGCGTGATGCGGAAGCCGGCGCGCAGCAGCGCCGCTTCCGTGCGCGCGTAGGCGAGCGGCGAGGGCGCGAAATAATCGTTGAACTGGGCGCTCGTCAGGAAGCGGTGATAGAGCGGCGAGCGCACGTCGCTCTGCAGTCGCACGAGTTCTTCGAGTTCGGCGGGGTGGCGATACGTCAGCGTCAGCGCCACGGAGACCGGCAAAGCCGAGGAAGCACGTCCCAGATCCCGCACGTTCGCACGGTACGGCGCCGCAACGGCGATGCCGGCGAGAGCGGCGAACGCTGCGAGCGCGCATACGAACGAGGCGCGAAGATGTCCGGACATTTCGAGCAGCTTCGCCGTCTGTGACGCCGATCAATGTTCGAGAACGCGGGTTAACGACATCTTAACCGCATTCCACACAGTCGTGTGCCGCCGCGGTTTAAAAACCCAGGCCGAGTTGCGTTTCCTCGCGGCCGTGCGGCGCCGCTAAACGCGCGCGTAACGGCGCTTGCCCTTCGAGCGTCGGCCGTTCGTCGAGGACGGCCGCTATTTCACGAGCTCGGGCGATCACGCCCGCGGGCAGACCAGCCATCTTCGCCACTTCGATGCCGAACGAGCGCGACGTACTCCCGGGCAGAACGCGGTGCGAAAATACGGGCGCCCCCGACCGCGCCGTATTCTCGACCGCAGTTACGTGATAGTTGGCAACGAGCGGCCAGCGATCCGCGAGCGCGACGAGCTCGTGATAGTGGGTTGCGAACAGCGCGAGCGGCGCTTGCGTCTCGAGCCCGAGCAGGTACTCGCAAATCGCTTGCGCGATCGCCAAGCCGTCGATCGTGCCCGTGCCGCGTCCGACCTCGTCGACGAGCACGAGGCTGCGCCGCGTGCAGCAACGCAAGATGTTCGACGCTTCGGCCATCTCGACGTAAAAGGTGGATTGGCCGGAAGCCAAATCGTCGCCCGCCCCGATGCGCGTGAAGATGCGGTCGACCACGCCGAGTTTCATCGCGCGCGCGGGAACGAACGAACCGATCTGCGCCAAGATGACGAGCAGCGCGGCTTGCCGCAAATACGTCGACTTGCCGCCCATGTTGGGTCCGGTGAGCAGCACGAAACGCTCGGCCGCCTCCGCGAGGTGCAGGTCGTTGGGAACGAACGCGTCGCGCGCGATCGCCTCCATCACCGGATGGCGGCCGTCGACGACGTCGAGCGTGCTCGCGTCGACGAACTCCGGCCGGACGTAACCCCGCTCGCCCGCGGTCTGCGCGAGCGAGCATGCGACGTCGAGCTCGGCGAGCGCGTCGGCAGTCGCGAGCAAATCCGCGACGTGCTCCGCTACGGTCTCGACGAGATTGCCGTAGAGCGTCTCCTCGAGCCGGAGCTGTCGCGTCTGCGCGCTCGAGATGGCGACTTCGAGTTCTTTTAATTCGGGGATGATGAAGCGCTCGCCGTTCGTCAACGTCTGCTTGCGAATGTAATCGGCGGGGACGCTCGCCAGGTTCGATTTCGTCACTTCGATCGCGTAGCCGAAGGCGCTCGCGTACTTTACCTTGAGACCCTTGATGCCCGTGCGCGCGCGTTCGCGATCTTCGAGCGCCGCAATCCGCTCGCGCGCCTGCGTTCGCAGCGCGATGCACTCCGCAACCTCCGGCGATGCGCCCGCGCGAATCACGCCGCCGTCGACGAGCGTCGCCGGCAACTCGTCGCACAGCGTCCGCTCGAGCATGGCCGCCAAGTCCGCGTGCTTGCCGATGCGCCGGCCGTACTCGGCGAGGGCCGCGGGGAGTGCCGCGCGCAGCGGCCCGAGCAGCGCGAGCGTCCGCCGCAGCGAACCGAGATCGCGCGGCAGCACGCGCCGAAAGCGCACCTTCTGCGCGATCCGTTCCAAATCGAAGACGCCGCCGAGCGCCTCCTGCAACGCCGCACGAGCCGGAAAATCCTCGAGCAGCACGGCGACGCGATCCGCGCGTGTCTTGCAGCGGTCGATCGGGGCGAGCAGCGTCGCCTTGGGGTGCGCCCCGGCCGTTCTCGGCAGATCGAGGTTGCGACGCGTGTTCGCATCCAAACCCACGAACGTGCGCGTACGATAGTACTCCGGCTCGCGCAGCGCGCCGCCGGGTGCGCGAAACCCGACGCGCCGGACGAAGGCCGCGAGCGCGGCGAGGGCGCGATGCATCGCCCCCGATTCATCGAGCGAGAACCCGTCGATCGCGCGGCCGTCGC
>CAXUFI010000389.1:0-2597 GCA_964250245.1 uncultured bacterium | reverse complement strand
AGTACGGGCAACCGTACGGACAGACCGGGCGGTGGACGTACAACCCGCCCGCCTCCATGGCCGGCCGCGTCAGATGCGCGACTCGACGGCGGCGACGGCCGCGACCGGGCGCACGAGTTCGGCGATCCGTCCGATCACGTCCTCGTTCACCTCCGCCACCGCCGCGCGGATGGCGCTGCGGATCGCGGTGCGATTCGCACGGCCGTGGGCGACGATGCAATTGCCGCGTAACCCGAGCAGCGGCGCGCCGCCGTAATTCTCGTAACTCAACTTGCCGCGAACGCGCTGCAACGCGGGCCGCGCGAGCAACGCGCCGACTTTCTCCACGAAATTGCCGCGCTTGATTTCGCCGACGACGATGTCGCCGATCAGCGCGGCCGCGCCCTCGGCGAGCTTCAACATGACGTTACCGACGAAGCCGTCCGTTACGAAAACGTCGGCGACGTTGGTGAAGACGTCTTTTCCCTCGACGTTGCCGATAAAATTTACCGGCGTCCGTTCGAGCAGCCGCGCGGCCTCGATCGACAGCGCGTTCCCCTTCACGCGTTCCTCGCCGACGGAGATGATGCCCACTTTCGGATTGGCGATGCCGAGCACGGCGCGGGCGTAGGCGCTCCCCATCACGCCGAATTGCGCGAGCCATTCGGCGCGGCAATCGACGTTCGCGCCGCTGTCGAGCACGACGACGGGACCGTAGCGCGCCGGAAAGACCACGGCGATCGCGGGCCGGGCCACGCCCGGGATCGTCCGCAGCCGGATGAGGGCGATCGCGAGAAATGCGCCGCTGTTCCCGGCGGAGACGACGGCATCGGCCTTGCCCTCGCGCACGAGGTCGATCGCCACCCCGAGCGACGACTCCGAGCAATTACGCAGCGCCGCCGAAGGATGCGCGTCCATCGCGATCGCGCCCGGCGCGTGAACGATCTCGATCGCCGGGTCGCCGTGTTGCCGCAGCAGCGGCTGGATGCGGTCGCGATCGCCGACGAGCGTCATGTGCCCGAGCCGCTCGCGAGCGGCGACGGCGGCTCCCGCGACGATTTCGTCGGGCGCGTGGTCCCCGCCCATCGCATCCACAACGATACGCGGGCTTCTACCGTTCACGAAGATTTTCAATCCTTAGCCGCTTGGCGCGGGCAACGAGCGTCGCGTTATCTGTTGCCGGTCGTCTTCCCCGAAGGCGCCCGAGAACCCGTGTTGCGCCTGCCGCCGGTGCGTGATAGACTCGAACGGTTGCGTCCGCCGCTGCGAACGCGTTTCACTTCGTAACGAACTGGATGGGACTGCGAAATGGCCAAGCGCTGCGACGTGTGCGGGAAGGGTCCCATGGCGGGCAACAACGTGAGCCACGCCATGAATAAGACGAAGCGCCGCTGGTTGCCGAACCTGCAGCCCGTCCGCGTCGACGATCGCGGCACCCACCTTACGATGAAGGTGTGCACGCAGTGCCTGCGGTCGCGCCGGGTGAAGCGCGCCGGCTGAGCTCCACGGGCGAGCGGTCGCGCGCCGCTTGCGAGCCATCCTGGCGGCGCTGACGGTAGCGCTCCTCGCCGGCATCGGCTGCTCGCCGCCCGATCGCCACCGCGACGCGGCGGCCACGGACCGGCGCTACGGCACGCGCGCGTTTACCTGGCTCGTCGAACACGAACCTTCGCAACTCGACGTCTACGGTTTACCGCCGGCGGCCGTCGCGCCGTTCGATCCGCAGGCCGCCGTCCGCAGCGCCGGATCGGATATCCGAGCGGCCTGCCGGCTCGCGGCGCACGACGGCGCGCTGCTGCTCGTCTACCTGCCGGCGGACGACGAACCGGCCCGCGCGACCGCGCTCGATTGCGGCTTCGCACTCGAGCGCGACGGCCGCAGCCTCGTGCTCGCGCCCCGCTGACTATGGCCCGGCGATGAAGTCCGCGCGAAAGCCCGTTACGAACCAGTCGATCCAGGTACTCGGGCGCGCGTAGGGGAGGAGCGGCTCGCCGGCAAGCGTGGCGAGCACCACCCCCGTCCAGAAGGGCCGGCCGTCGTCGCCGTACACGCGTAAGCGGTTGCCGGGCCGGATCGGGTGCAGCCGCAAGTAGACGTCCCTTTCCGGCGCCCCATCCTCGCGGAAAGCGAGCGTCTCGAAGCGCACGCCGACGTACTGCGAATTCTCCGGCAGCCCCGATAAGCGCCCCTGGAGGTAGCCTTGCGCCGGGAAGGTCAGGCGGCCGTCGTTCTGCAGCACGTCGATGGCGGCGAGTTTGCGATTGCTGCGGGCGAGGGCGAAATCGTGCCGCAGCTGCATTTCCATAACGCCGTCGGCGCTGAGTTGCAAGGCGTGGCTGAGGCGGACCGCCGTCTCGACGTCGATTCCGGCGCGGCCCGCGAGCATCTTGGCGAGCAGCGCCGGCTTCATGCCGATCTGCGGCGCGAGCGAGGCCGCGTCGAGATTGAGGGGCGCGAGATGCTCGCGCAGGATGAAGGGACCCGGGTGCGGCGCAGCGCGCCTGCGGCCCGCCGCGGCCCTGGCCGAAGTTGTCATCGCCCCTACTGTTTCGGCGGGAGCGCGCCCGCGTTTACGTGAGGCTTGCCGCCGGCGGCTCCCGGGCGGCGAAGTGATCGAA
>CAXUFI010000388.1:1582-2614 GCA_964250245.1 uncultured bacterium | reverse complement strand
GAGGAATGGCGCGACGGCGAACTCGACCGTCACGACCCGAGCGGGCCGCCGGTCTCGGCGGCTCTGGCAGCGCTCGGGCCGGCGTTGCGCGGCATCGCCACGGCGTTGCTGCGCTTCCGCCCGGCGTCGGGAGCCGCGGAAGCATGCGCGACGATCGAAGCCGCGCGCGAGCGCATCGTGCGCGCCGGAGACGCCGGTGGCGCCGACCCCGTGCCGGCGGCGATCGTGCGCACCTTCGACGCCGTCATGGGACAATTGCGGGCCGCGGAGGCCGCGGTCGCCGACGCGGTGACCGGCTTCGATCTGCGCGCGGAAGTCGTGGGCGCGCTCTACGTTCCGATCCCGCCCTTCCGTTCGGCGCTGGCGACGCTGCGCGCCAACCTTTCGCTGCGCTCGACGGCGTACCGCCACGCGTTGCGGCTCGCGGCCTGCGTGACGGTCGCCGAAACGATCGGCCACGTCTTCAATTTTCCGCGCAGCTATTGGCTGCCGATGACGGCCGCACTCGTGCTGAAGCCCGACTTCGCCGAAACGTTCACGCGCGGCACGCTCCGCGTCGTCGGCACGCTGCTGGGCATCGTGCTCGCCTTCGGCTTGCACCGCGCCGGTATCGCGAACGACGCCGGCCGCATCGCCATCATCTTCGTCGCGGTCTTCGTGGCGCGCAGTTTCGGCCGGCCCAATTATGCGGTGCTCACGACGAGCATTACCGTCTACATCGTCGAACTGCTCGCGATCTCCGGCCAGTCGATCGATCGTACGATCGGCGAACGGACGCTGGACACGCTGCTCGGCGGCGGGCTCGCGCTCGCCTTTTACGTTGCCTGGCCGACGTGGGAAAGCGGCCGGCTGGGCTCGGCCGTCGCCGACTTGATCGCGGCGTACCGGACGTACTGGGGCGCGATCGTCGCCCGCTTACAGCGCGGCCGCGCCGGCGAGCGTGAGGAGCGGACGCTCATGGAGGCGCCCCCCCCCGCCCCGCTGGCCGCGCCCAACCCGCACGCAAGCCCAGCCCCCGCCCCCCCCGCACCC
>CAXUFI010000388.1:0-1572 GCA_964250245.1 uncultured bacterium | reverse complement strand
CGCTCTGGCCGGCGCGCCGCCCCCCGCGGCTGGCGCGCACCAACGCTCAGGCTTCCCTCGACCGCGCCCGCGCGGAACCGTCGCGCCGGGCGAGCGAAGTGAACGCGTATGCCGGCGTCCTCGCCGCGGCGCATCGCTTCGTCCTCTCGGCGCTGCGCGTGGAGATGGGCGCGGCCTCGCTCGGCTTGTCCGGACCGCTGCTGGCGTTCGCGAAACAGGCCGACCGGACGCTGGAAATCATCGAGGCGACGCTGCGCGGGGCGCCGCTGCCGGACGAGCTCCCGGATCTGCGAGCGGCGCACCGGCTGCTCGATCGGGACGCGCACGACGATCTGACGCGCTTCTTCGCTTTCGAGGCAGACAACGTCGCCAACAGTCTCGACACGATCGTCGACTTATTACGAGCCACGGAGGCTCGTGCCAACATGCGCCGCAAACGCGCGCGACGGATTAAACGGCTGCGACGCGTCGCGCGGCCGTCATGAGCCGCGCGGTTACGTTCTGCCGAAGGCGCGATTATTTTGATCGAGCAGGTAGATGCTCTTGGCGAAGGCGGCGCCCAGCAGCCGCCGATTATAATAGACCTTTACGTACTGCCCCGCGGCGATCGTCGAAAGCTGCGCAGTTTTGCTGCCGCCTTTAAAGACGTTGTGGAAATGCGGTGCGAGGGCGAAGCCCATCGTCTTCTGCGAACGCGGGTTGTAGACTTTGATATTGCCGGCCGAGACGTGCCGGACGATGCCGTTGAAAACGTAGGTCGGCGCCGCCACCGCGGGTGCGGTGCAGAACGCGAGGGCCAAGGCGGCGAACCGGGCCACGCGCGAATACCGTAAGACCTGTTTGCTCATAGGCGCGCTATACCCAGCGCCGTCCGCGACGACCTGCGCGGCGGTCGCGCTAGGAGGCCGGCGGGACGGTACGTTTGCCCAGGAGGTAGGCGCCGGCGCACAAGCCGCCGAGCAGCATCGCCCAGCTGATCCGTTCGTCGACGGCGCCGTCGAGCGCGAGCAGTTCATCGAGGGAGAAGCGGCCGTACCCCGACATCGCGAGCGCGACGGCGACGGCCGCGTAGAGCGTGCCGATCTCGACGCCGTTCTGCTGCGCGAAGAATCCGTTCTTGGCATGCGCCGACACCTGTGCGACGAGCATGACCGACACCATCATCGCCGGACCGGCCGGCCCGCCGAGACCGAGCGCGACGAGGATGCCCGCCGTGATCTCCGTCGCCGAAGCGAGCTTCGCATAACGCGCCCCCGGGCGGAAGCCGAGCGCCTCGAGAAAGCCGGCGGCGCCCGCGAGTCCCGGACCTTGAAACCAGCCGAACGCTTTTTGCGTGCCGTGCGCCGCGAACGCGAGGCCCACGGTGCCGCGGACGAGGGCCAAACCGGTGTCCCGCAGCACGGTTACGCCGCGATCGCCGTCAGCCGCCGCGCGCTCCAAATGGCTATCGCGTCTTCCACGAGCGCGCAGGCCGCATCGGGGACGCCGCGCGACGTCGTCAGATAGGCGCGCAACGTGTAGCCGCCCCAGGCGCCGCCGAGCGCGCCCGCGACGCCGAGCGCGATGCCGGCC
>CAXUFI010000387.1:0-2615 GCA_964250245.1 uncultured bacterium | reverse complement strand
TTTTCAGCCACGCCCAATCGCACATGCCGCGGCCGCCGCGGCCGATGCGGCCGGCGTTGACCGAAGGCGGGACGCCGGCGGCGCTTTGGTAGGCGGGGAGGGGGAACACGTCGCTGATCCCGCCGCCCGTCGCGCCGTCGCCCGTCGTGTTCCAGACGGACTCGCTCGCGATGGCGCCGCCGGTCAGCGTCAACGAGGTGCCGCCGCAGGCGGTAACGTTCGGGCTCGACGCCGGAAAGTCGACGTGCGCCGCGCCGTCGGTCGTGCCGTCGGCCGAACCGTTATCCCCGGCGGCGACGAATACCGAGATGCCGAGCGTAACCGCGTCGGCAAACGCCGCGTCGAAGCTCTGCAACGACTGCTGCGTGTAACTCGATTCCGGACCGCCCCAACTGATCGAAACGATCGACGGCTTATGGGCCGTATCGTGGATGGCGGTCGTGACGGCGTCGAGAAAGCCGCGGTCCGTATTCGGCGCGAAATAAACGGCGATGGCGGCTTTGGGGGCGATCGCGCCCGCGACTTCGATGTCGAGCATCACCCCGCCGTCGGCGCTATCCGGTGTCCCCGGGGGCGCGTTCGCGCCGCCGTCGACGGCGACCGCGATCACGACGGGCGACGTAAGCCCGAGCGAAGTAAAATACGTATCGAGATCGCTTTGCACGAAGCCGCCGCCGAGCTCGATCAGCGCGATCGTCTCGCCCGTTCCGTCGAAGCCGGTCGGAAAATCGTAGGCTTGCGCGACCTGCAACGGCGTGTAGCCGGCCGTCGCGGCGGCGGCCCGCTCCGACCAGCGAAACTGGGCGCGCGCCTGCGGCCGCTCGTCGAAGCCGAACACGCCCGCGATCGACGGAGCGAGGTCCGCGGGTGCGCTCAACGTGCCCGCGCGGCTGCGATACGGCGTACCGTCGACCGAGCACGTCCGCAGGTCCGCACCGAAAGCGCCGGCGAGCGCACCGAGCGTGCCCGACAGCACGACGCTGCGGCGCGCGACATCGGTCGAAACGACGGTCAAGCCCGTTCGTCGCGCATAGGCGATGACCGCCGCGACGTCTTCGGGCGCGGCGCCGTAAGCGGCGGCGAACGCCTCGCGCGAGAGATACTCGCGCTGCGCCGGCATCGTCGCCGCGATCTTCGCGGCCAGCGGCCCACTGCTCGTTCGCGGCCGCAGAACGACCGTAATCTCCGCACCGGCCGCGAGCTCATTTGCCGGCAAGGGTCTCGCGGCCGGAAGGTCCGGCCGTTCGCTGCCGGCGATTGCGACCGAGTCGGACGATCCTGGTTGCGAAGGCACGGCGGTTGCTTCGGTAGCTCGTTCGGGCGCCCTCCGCGTCCGGCTGGCCAAACGGCGAAAGGCGCCGCGCGACGACGGGACCGAAAATTCCCGGCGTGATCGCAGAGCAACAGATGGGCGTCCTGCGCGTTCGGGCCGGTGCGCATTTCGCTTTCACGACGGCCCAGCCGGTCGCTTCGGTCTTCGTAATTCGTCCCGAAGGCGATGCGGCGCAAGCGACGCTCGCCGAGCGCTGGAGCATGAATCCGGACGTCGCGTATCGCGATTATACCGACGTCTACGGCAATATTTGCCGCCGCACGACATTGCCCGCGGGCAACGTCACGTTAGATTACGACGCGATCGTCGAAGTGGCGGCCGGCGTCGACCCGAGCGATCCGAGCGCCTGCGAACATCCGGCCTCCGACATTCCCGACGACGCGCTGCTCTACACGCTGCCGAGCCGCTATTGTCTTTCGGACGTGCTCTATCCCCAAGCACTCGAACTTTTCGGCGGGTTGGAACCGGGCTGGGGCCGCGTTCAAGCGATCGTCGATTGGGTGCACGACAACGTGACGTTCGGCTACGGCACGAGCACGCCCGAGACGACGGCCGTCGACGTGCTCGCCAATCGACGCGGCGTGTGCCGCGACTTCGCGCATCTCGCCGTTACGTTCTGCCGCGCGATGAACGTGCCCGCGCGATATGCGTTCGGCTACCTGCCCGACATCGACGTGCCGCCGCCGTTTTCGGAGATGGACTTCTGCGCGTGGTTCGAGGCGTATCTCGGCGGCCGCTGGTGGGTGTTCGATCCGCGCAACAATCAACGGCGCCGCGGCCGGGTTACGATCGCGCGCGGCCGCGACGCGCTCGACGTCGCGATGGTCACGACGTTCGGAGCTGCGAAACTCAACGCGATGACGGTGCGGGCAGATCCGACGGACGACGATGCTCACACTTTCAACCGATGAATTCGTAGCGATGACGCATCTCGCGGACCATAGTGTGGCCTGGGACGACGCGATCGAGATTACGTATCTGCTGCACCAGCGTTTCCGGTACGACTATCCGGGCCCGATCGCCGACCTGCACCACCGGCTCGTCGTGGTGCCGCGCGAGAATCACGGCGATCAAGAGCGCATCGCGCATCGCCTCGACGTCGAACCGCTCGCCGCGGAACGAAGCGAATACGACGCGTTCGGCAACTCCGTCATTACGTTCTTCGCCCGCCGCGTCGAGCGGTCCATCGAATTCGCGCACTGGTCGCTCGTCGTGCGTAAGCGCGACCGCGAGCCTGCCGCCGGCGCGTGCGGCGACGGCGACGACCGGCAACCGACTGCCC
>CAXUFI010000386.1:0-2625 GCA_964250245.1 uncultured bacterium | reverse complement strand
GTCGTGCACGCGGTGTCGCATGGAGCCGCGGCCGCGTCCGTCAACGGTCCCGAAGCTGCTCCGGCGCGCTCAGCGCCGGTATTCGGCCACGCGTTCGAACCGCCGGCCCGGCCTAGGTAGGCGGATCCGCTTGTCGCCGTTGGCTTCGGGCCGGGAGGCAACCCGCGCGGGTCCTCGCCGGCCGCACGCCTCGGCGGGCTCGGTGGGCATCGCGCTCGCCGACCTGACCGCGGCCGCGCTCGTACGCTGCCTGCGGTTCTGTCTCGCGGTACCGCTGGTCGCACTCGTCCTTCACGCGTCACGGCGCGAGATACCGTGGTGGTCGTGGTGCGGTATCTGCGGCGCGAGCCTCCTAACGATGTGGACGCTCGAGAGCGGGTTCGCTTGGTTGCGGCGCGCGCTATACGATCGCGGGTTCGAAAAGCGTCGATAAATCGTCAGCCGTGGTCTCGTAATGCGGACGGTGCGAAGAAGAATGCGTGCCGGAAATGAATGCCCTGCGACCGAAAGCGGGTAGAGGCTTCTAAATCGATATGACGATATGCAGCAAAGTTGCGAGGCCTAATCGGTCAGTTAACGATTCGCTTTACGGCAGACGTATCTTTCCATGCACTCCCTCGCCGCGGAGCAACGTGGGGAATACAAGCGGCGACCAATGAATGAGAAGTGATGAACGGTACTCTTAACGGCGCGCCTTCGCGAACCGCTGCTCGCGTGCTCGTCGATACGCTCGTTACGAACGGTGTCGAGCTTGCGTTCTGCGTGCCGGGTGAAAGCTATCTCGCCGTACTCGACGCACTCGTCGATGTGCCGGCGATCCGTCTCGTTACGTGCCGGCAAGAGGGCGGCGCGAGCGCGATGGCCGAGGCGGTCGGCAAGCTGACGGGACGCCCCGGCGTGTGTTTCGTAACGCGCGGACCGGGCGCGATGAACGCGAGCATCGGCGTTCACGTCGCGCGTCAGGACGATACGCCGCTCATTCTCTTCGTCGGGCAGGTGCCGCGCGCGCAGCGCGGCCGAGAGGCGTTCCAAGAGATCGACGTCGTCGCAACGTTTGCTCCGCTCGCAAAATGGGCGGTCGAGATCGACGATCCGGCGCGGATCGGCGAGATCGTCTCTCGTGCGTTCGCAACGGCGATGAGCGGGCGTCCGGGACCGGTGGTCGTCGCGCTGCCGGAAGATATACTGACGACGCGCATCTCGGGCAAGCCCTTCGCGCGCGCCGTGTCGGCGCGCATCGGCGTCGATCCGGCGGCGCTCGAGGCCTACCATGCGATGCTCGCCGAATCGGCGAGCCCGCTCGTAATCGTCGGCGGCGGTCCGTGGAACGCGGCGGCCGCCCACCATCTGATCAGCTTTGCCGAGTGTAACGGGCTGCCCGTCGTCGCCGATTTCCGCTGCCAAGATTTCGTCGATCATCGTAGCGCGCATTACATCGGCGATACCGGCTTCCGCATGACCGAGCTCGTGCGGCGCACGATCGTCGAATCGGATCTTATTCTCGCGCTCGGCACGCGTCTGGGCGAACTCGCGACCGGCGGTTACGAATTGCTGGCGGTCCCACGGCCGCGGCAACGGCTGGTACACGTCTATCCCGATGCCGCCGAGCTCGGGCGGGTCTATCGCGCGGATCTGCCGGTGGTCGCCGATCCCGCACAATTCGCATCGTGTTTGACGCGCCTGGAACTCACGGATAAACCGCTCTTCTTCGAACGTACGCACCGGCTGCGGGCCGAATACCTGGCCGATCGCAAGCGGGTCAAATCGCCGGCATACGGCGTCGATCTCGCGGCTGCGATCACGCACGTCCGCAACGCACTGCCCGACGACGCAATCGTCGCTAACGGCGCGGGTAATTTTTCGGCTTGGCTGCACACGTTCTTCGAATTTCGCCAATACGGCACGCAGCTCGCCGCGCGTAACGGTTCGATGGGCTACGGGTTTCCGGCCGCCATCGCCGCCAAGCTCGTCCATCCCGAACGCAAAGTCGTAGCGTACGTCGGCGACGGCGACTTCCTCATGAGCGCGCAAGAGCTCGCGACCGCGATGCTGGCGGACGTCGCGCTCATCATTCTCGTGGTAAATAACGGCATGTACGGCACGATTCGCATGCATCAGGAACGAGCGTATCCCGGCCGCGTCAGCGGCACGGAGCTCGTTAATCCCGACTTCGCTTTATTCGCGCGTTCGTTCGGCGCGCAAGCGGAAACGGTCGAAACGACGGAAGCGTTCTCGAGCGCCTTCGATCGCGCACTCCGCAGCGAGCGCACGACGCTCATCGAATTACACGTCGACCGCGAGCTGTTCGCACCCAAAGCGACGATCGCCGATCTCCAGTCCATTACCCGGCTACCGCTCTCGTCGTAGTGGGGGCTCGGCTACGCGCTGCGGTCGTTCCCCGGCTGGCCTGTCCGGCCCGTAGCTGCCAGCGCTGCGGTCGTTCCCCGGCCGGCGGAATCGTCGAAGTCGAGCAGGGGCTCCGTCTGCCGAATCGAGCAGCGGTCAGGCGGAACGCCGAACGGGAATCGCAGCATCGAGGCGGCGGCTGTAAACGTAGCGCCGGCCGGTGCGAATGCTATAAAGATGGATCCAGACCGGCGCGAGGCCGTCTCGCGGTGCGGGCCT
>CAXUFI010000385.1:0-2626 GCA_964250245.1 uncultured bacterium | reverse complement strand
CAACGGTATGGAGGAGCCGTGCGCCGCCTCCATACCGTTGCGGAGATCCGCAGTTTCGTCGCGACGCACGCCGTGGCGCGCACGCAGACGCTGACGTACAGCAGCCAAGACCAAATTAACGGGCAATCGTACGATCCGGCAGCGCCGCCCGCGTTCTACGCGCAGAGCGGCACGATGGAACGGTGGCAGATCGTCAACGCGTCGAGCCAAGTCCACACCTTTCACATCCACCAAGTGCACTTTCTGGTGCAGTCGATCGTCGGCGGCACGGCGATCGAGCAGAGCAACGTGGGTCAAGAACTCGACAATATCAACGTCCCGGCCGCGACGGCCAACGGTCCGGGCTCCGTCACGCTCGTCATGGACTTCACCGATCCGAGCATCATCGGCACGTTTCTGCTCCATTGCCACATCCTCTCGCACGAAGATGCGGGCATGATGGCGAAGATCCGCATCGGCACGGCGCCGCCGCTCACGACGAGCGCTCCCGCCGCGGGTCTCACGTTCGCCTCGAAAACCGCTCCCGCGCAGAGCGTGACGTTCGCCGGCGGCCAAGCGCCGTATAGCGTCACCGGCTGCACGAACGTTGCGAATGCAGTCGTGACCGGCGCGACGGTTACCGTTTCGCCCGTCGGCGCCGGCAGCTGCTTCCTCATCGTCGCCGACGCCTCGGGGCTGACGGCCAGCGTCGCGGTCGGAGTTACGGCGGCGGCCGCCGTCGTCTCCGTCGCCCCGAATTCGCTCGCCTTCGTCTCACCGGCCGCCGCGTCGCAGAACGCCACGGTCGCGGGCGGCACGGCGCCGTATACGGTCGCCGGCTGCGCCGGCATCGCCTCGGCAGCGATCAGCGGTTCGACGCTGATCGTCGCGCCGCAGGGCGTCGGCTCGTGCTCGCTGACCGTCGCCGATGCAGCGAAAAACACGCAGGTCGTCGCGGTCTCGGTCAACGCCGCCGCGCTTACCGGCTACGCGGCCGATAACGACACGTTCCACAATAACGCCGCGCGCCAGGGATGGAATCAAGCCGAGACGGCGCTGACGACGGCGAACGTCAACACGGCGAATTTCGGTAAGCTCAATTACCTGACGGGCACGGGCTACGGTAAGGTTTACGCCCAACCGCTCTTCGCGAGCAACGAGTCCGTCGGCGGCACGATGCACAATCTCGTCATCGTCTCCACCGTTACCGATCAAGTCATCGCCTACGACGACCGGACGTTCGCGATCGTCTGGCAGCGCAGCTTCACGAACCCGGGCGCCGGGATAACGCAGCAAAGCTGGACCGACACCGGCTGCCGCGACGTAAACCCGGATATGGGCATCGTCGGCACGCCCGTCATCGACCGGGCCAAGGATCGGCTCTACGTCGTCGTGCCGACCGACGAGAGCGGAACCTCGCATCTGCGGATTCATGCGATCTCGTTGCAGAGCGGCGCCGACGTGGTAACCGCGACCGAAGTGAGCGCGTCGGTGATGCTTGCGGGGAATACCGGCCTGGCAAGCACGAGCGCGAAGTGGAACTTCAACCGCGGCGCGCTGCTCGAAGCCAACGGCAGCATCTACGTCGACCTCGCCTCGCACTGCGATTACCAGACCGCGACGACGCACGGCTGGGTGCTCGCCTTCGATGCGACGTCGCTCGCGCCGGCCGGCACCGTCGTAAATATGACGAACGCTCAGAGCGGTTACTATCTCGGCTCGCCCTGGATGTCGGGCTACGGTCCGGCCTCCGACTCGAGCGGCAACGTCTACTTCGCAACCGGCAACGGCCCGTGGGACGGCGTGAATAGCTTCTCGATGTCCGATATTAAAGTGCCCGGGAATCTCAACATCGGGAACGGCTCGTACTTCACGCCGAGCAACGAAGCCGCCGAATCCAACGGCGACGAGGATCTGGGTTCGGGCGGCGTCATGCTCCTGCCCGACGGTCTATCGGCGGCCTATCCGCATCTGCTCGTGCAAGGCGGCAAGAGCGGCACGAAGTACGTCCTCAATCGCGATAATATGGGCGGCATGCGCTCCGGCGACGCCGGCGCCGTATGGCAAGGGAACATCGGCGGTCCCGAGTGGGGCGGGCCGGCGTTCTTCCAGGATACCACCGGCAAATCGTACGTCGTCTACGGCAACGGCGCGCCGCTCTCGACCTACCTGTTCAATCCGGCGACTGCCTCGCTCTCGACCGCGAGTTCGGTCAACGTTCCGGGCGGTTGCCTCGAATGCC
Organism: uncultured bacterium; assembly: GCA_964250245.1. Lineage (GTDB taxonomy): Bacteria > Vulcanimicrobiota > Vulcanimicrobiia > Vulcanimicrobiales > Vulcanimicrobiaceae > CAXTIY01. Next base: position 405 of record CAXUFI010000385.1, on the reverse strand, counting down.
GCAACGGCGGCTCGCAGCCGGTCGTATCCTCGAACGGAACCAATCCCGGGACCGCGATCGTCTGGGCGCTGCAAACGCCGCAAGGCAGCGGCGGCACGCTGACGCTCTACGCCTTCAACGCGTTAACGATGCAAACGCTTTACTCCGCGGCGGCGGGCAGCTGGCTCCCGGGAGCCAATGTCGGGTCCATCGCGGGCGCGCTTATTTCTCCCATGGTCGCCGATGGCAAAGTCTACGTACCGACCGACGGCGGCGTCGCGGTCTTCGGTCTAACCGGGGTCGCCGCCAACGCGGCGAAGCTCCAGCACACGCTCAAAAGGACGCACTAACGTGAACGCTCGGCTCATATCTTCCCTGACCGCGGCGGCGGCGCTCGCCCTCGCGCTCGGCGCCCCGCTGCAGCCG
>CAXUFI010000384.1:0-2661 GCA_964250245.1 uncultured bacterium | reverse complement strand
ATCCAGTGCAGTGCGGCGTTGGAGAACGCGGCATCGAACTCGCGCTCGAACGGTAACCTCCGGGCGTCGACGAGCCGCGCGTCGACGCCGCGAGTGCGAGCCGCCGCGACGAAATCGGGCGCGCCGTCGACCCCGACGACCTCCGCAGCCAGCGTCGCTATTCGCGCCGTGAGTTCGCCGTCGCCGCAGCCCACGTCGAGGATGCGTTCGTGCGGCTGCGGCGCGAGCAGCGTGACGACGTCGCGGCCGTACTCGGAGACGAAACGCGCGTTGCGGTCGTACTCGGCCGCGCTCCAAACGTGCGAAGCACTCATTCGCGCCTGCTTCCACGCCGGCAGCCGCACTCATCGGCGGTCCGGCGCCGAGCGGGTAGATGCCCGTCATGAAGATGGCTACCGACAGCGTCGCTACCTACCCCGCCGGACCGGAACCCGAGCCGGATATCCCGCTCGCGCCGCCGGAGGACGATTTACCACTCGAATCCTTCGACCACGAAGCGGTCGTCGTACCGGGTCAACGGCCGGGCCCGACCGAGCCGCTCCCGGCGTCGTGAACCCGCTATTCCTCTTTGGACGCTTCGGCTTTGGCGCGTTCTTGCAACTCGGCGACGATGCTCGAGTCGGCGAGGGTCGTCGTGTCGCCGAGCATGCGGCCCTCGGCGATGTCGCGCAGTAGGCGGCGCATGATTTTGCCGCTGCGCGTCTTGGGCAATTCTTGCGTGAACGTCAGATACTTCGGCGTCGTGAACTTGCCGAGCCGATTCGCCACGTGCGCGCGCAGCTCGTTTCCAAGCTCGGGCGAACCCGGGTTGTTACCGCGTAAGGAGACGAAGCAGACCACGGCCTGACCCGTCAACTCGTCGGCTTTGCCGACGACGGCGGCCTCCGCTACGGCCGGATGATCGACGAGCGCGCTCTCGACCTCCGTCGTCGAGATGCGGTGGCCGCTGACGTTCATCACGTCGTCGATGCGGCCCATAAACCAATAATCGCCGTCCTCGTCGCGGTTGCAACCGTCGCCCGCGAGATACATGTGTTCGAACTTCGACCAGTACGTCTCGCGATAGCGTTCGGGCTGGCCGTAGACGCCGCGCAGCATCGACGGCCAGGGCCGGCGCAGGACGATGTACCCCCCGCCGCCGAGCGGCACGCTCACCCCCTCCTCGTCGACGATGTCGGCGAGGATGCCGGGCAGCGGCTTCGTCGCGCTGCCGGGCTTGAGGCCGGTGAGTCCCGGCAGCGGCGCGATCATGATGGAGCCCGTCTCCGTCTGCCACCACGTGTCGACGACGGGGCAGCGGCCGCCGCCGATCTCTTGGTGATACCACATCCAAGCCTCGGGATTAATCGGCTCGCCCACGGTGCCCAGGAGCCGCAGCGACGACACGTCGTGCCGGCGCACGTACTCGCTGCCCCACTTCATGAACGTGCGAATCGCCGTCGGCGCCGTGTAGAGGATCGTCGCTCGGTAACGCTCGACGACCGCCCAGAAGCGGTCCTTATCCGGGAAATCGGGCGTGCCCTCGAAGAGGATCCCGGTCGCGCCCAGGGCGAGCGGACCGTAAACGGTATAGGAGTGGCCCGTTACCCAGCCGATATCGGCCGTGCACCAGAAAACATCACTGTCTTTGACGTCGAGGGCGAGCCGCGTCGAGGATGTCACGCCGGTTAGATAGCCGGCCGTCGAGTGCATGATGCCTTTGGGCTTCGCCGTCGTGCCGCTCGTGTAGAGCAGGAAGAGCAGATCTTCGGAATCCATCGCCTCGGGTTCGCACGACGACGCTTCGTTCGCGACGACGTCGGCCCACCAGACGTCGCGGCCGGGTTCCATGGCGACCGGGTCGCCGACGCGCTTCGCGACGATACAGTGTTCGACCGACGGCGTCTCTTTGAGCGCCGCATCCACCGTCGCTTTTAGGGGCACTCGCTTCCCCCGCCGCCAGCCTTGATCGGCGGTGATGATGGCGACGCACGCCGCGTCCTTCACGCGATCGACGATCGAGTCGGCGGAGAAGCCGCCGAAGATGACCGAGTGCGCGGCGCCGATACGCGCGCAGGCGAGCAGCGCGACGGGCAATTCGGGCGTCATCGGTAGATAGATGGCGACGCGGTCGCCCTTCTTTATGCCGAGCCTTCGCAGCCCGTTTGCGAAACGGCAGACGTCCGCCAGCAGCTGCGCGTAGGTGATCGTCCAGCGGTCGCCGGGTTCGCCTTCGAAGTAGTACGCGATGCGGTCGCCGCGGCCCGCTGCGACGTGACGATCCAAGCAATTGACCGACGCGTTGAGCTTGCCGCCGGCGAACCACTTCGCATACGGCTCGTTCCACTCCAGGACCGTGTGATACGGTTCGATCCAGTCGAGTTTATCGGCCCACGTTTTCCAATAGGTTTCGTAATCGCGGTCGGCTTCCTCATAGATGCCCGGTTGCGCGTTCGCCTGGCGCGCGAACTCCGGCTGGGGCGGGAAATGCCGATTCTCACGAAACAGCGCCTCGATCGTCTGCTTGATCGTATCCATGTCGCTCCTGTTACCGATGCCTGACGAGAGCGGTTACGGCGTTCGCATCGCGGGCCGCGGCGGAACGCGCCGGGAAGGTCGCGGGTTCTAGCGGGCAGATGCTTTACCCGAAGGACGCCAACCTGCTACGAACTCGCTCCGTAT
>CAXUFI010000383.1:0-2661 GCA_964250245.1 uncultured bacterium | reverse complement strand
GAGCGATCCGGCGGCCCGCGGCGGCGCGCCCGACGGGGGCGCGCTCGTCGGCGGCGACGCCATCGTGGCGGCGCACCGCGCGTGGTTCGCGAGCGACGGCTGGACGTTCGCGCCGCACGTCGTTCTGATGCGCGAAAGCGAACGGCTCGGCTTCGCGCTGCTCGAGGTCGACTATCGCGAAGGCGGCGACGTACGACGCTTCCTGCTCTCCGTCGTCTTCACGGGCTGGCGGCTCTTCTACGATCAGAACACGCCGCTGCCGCCGGCCCCGGCACCGCACGGGGAGGTCTAGGGGACGAGCGTTTGCAGCTTTTGCGGATCGACGATGACGACGTGCGCGGTGCGCATATCGATGATCTTCTCATCCCAGAAGCGGTTGAGCGTGCGATTGACCGTCTCGCGGGTCGTGCCGATCATGTTCGCCATCTCTTGATTGGTCAGGCGCAGCGAGATGCGCGAACCCAGCGGCGTGGGCTCGCCGAAGTTCGCGCCGAGGTTGATCAGGAGCGCGGCGAGCCGCGACCGGATGTCTTGCGAACTGGTCGAGGCGATAAGTTTGTTCGCGGCTCGCAGGCGATCGGAGAGCGCCGTGACGAGCAGGCGCCCGATCCGCGGGCTGCGATCGATGAGCGCGAGGAAGTCCGCGCGGTCGATGATGCCGACCTCGACGTCGGTCAGCGTCCGGACGCTCGCGGCGCGCAAGGCCGATTCGAAGATGCTCATCTCGCCGAAGAAGTCGCGCTCTTTGAGAATCGAGAGAATCGTCTCCCGGCCGTCGGGGACGAGGTGGACGATCGCGACCGAGCCGGAGAGGATGAGATAAAACGTCTGGCCCGGCTCGCCCTCGCGGAAGATGGTCTGATGCTTACCGAAGCGCTTGGTGGTGATGAGCTGCGCGAGCTCGGAGAGTTCGCTCAGCTCGAAGTCGCGGAAGAGCGGAACGGCGCGGAGCGCCTCGTTTCCGATCGTTTTCGGCGATTCGTCGGGCCGGTACTTCGGAGCTAGCATAACTGATATATCGGCCACACTGCCCGCCGGCTGAGGCGCCGCAGCGGATTTTTACAAGTTCGATGGCGCACGGAGTCTTGCCGGCGCCGGCCGTCGTCGCGTACCTACGGTGTGACGGCAACCCTCGGCGCATGATGACGGAGCCCGGTCGCGAAACATCCGTCGACGTGGCGACCCTCTTCGATGCGGACCCGGTAACGGCGCTCAAACACCATTTCGGTTTCGACGCCTTCCGGCCGTTACAACAGTGCATCGTCGCCGACGTGCTCGCGGGCAAGGACGTGTTCGCGCTCCTTCCGACGGGTGGCGGGAAATCACTCTGCTTTCAGTTGCCCGCGGTGATGCGGCCCGGTCTCACCGTCGTCGTGTCGCCGCTCATCGCGCTGATGAAGGATCAAGTCGACGCGCTGACGTCGGCCGGGATCGCCGCGACCTACCTCAACTCGTCGGTCTTGCCGGAGGAGGCGCGGCGCCGGCAGCGCGAGCTCGATCGCGGTACGTACCGGCTGCTATACCTCGCTCCCGAACGGCTCGCCTTGCCTGCGGTGCTCGAAGATCTGCAACGCTGGAACGTAATTCGCTTCGCGATCGATGAGGCGCATTGCATCAGTGAGTGGGGACACGATTTTCGGCCGGACTACCGGCGGCTCGCGGGGTTGCGCAAGCGTTTCCCCGGCGTGCCGGTCCTCGCCTTAACCGCTACCGCCACGGATCGCGTTCGGGCCGATATCATCGAATCGCTCGGCTTGCGCGCGCCGAGCTTCTACGTCGCGAGCTTCAATCGGCCCAACCTCTCCTATCGCGTCGCGGCCAAGACCGACGCCGTGCGGAGCCTGGTCGCGTTCGTGCGCGCGCGTTCGAAAGAGAGCGGCATCGTATACGCCGCGAGCCGGCGTCAAGCCGAAACGCTGGCGGAGAAGTTACGCGACGCGGGCGTCACGGCGCTGCCGTACCATGCCGGGCTCGATTCGAGCGAACGCAGTTACAATCAGGAGCGCTTCGTGCGCGACGACGTGCGGGTCATCTGCGCTACGATCGCCTTCGGCATGGGGATCGATAAGCCGAACGTGCGCTACGTCGTGCATTACGATCTCCCCAAGAATTTAGAAAGCTACTATCAGGAGACGGGCCGGGCCGGACGCGATGGGCTCGCGGCGGAGTGCGTCCTCTATTACAGCGCGGGCGACGTGGCCAAACAGCTCGCCTTCATCGCCGAGAAAGAAGGCCGCGAACGCGAGCTCGCCCTCGAAGGCCTGCGCCTGATGCAGGAGTACGCGGAGAGCGCGAGCTGCCGGCGCCGGATGATGCTGCAACATTTCGGCGAGCGGGACACGCCGGTCGAGTGCGCCGGCTGCGATAACTGTCTGGAACCGCGCGCCCGTTTCGACGGCACGCTCGCGGCGCAGAAGTTTCTCTCCAACGTCGTCCGCGTGCGCCAGGCGGGCGGCTTCAGCGTCGGCCTCAATCATCTCGCCGACATTCTCGTCGGTCAGCACACGGAAAAGGTTCGCGCCTGGAATCACGACGTCATCAGCACGTTCGGGATCGGCCGCGACGTCGGGCGCGCGCAGTGGCTCGCGATCGGCCGCGAGCTGCTGCGCCTCGGGCTGCTGCGCCAAACGCCCGGCGCGCGCAGCGTTCTCGAGTTAACGG
>CAXUFI010000382.1:0-2667 GCA_964250245.1 uncultured bacterium | reverse complement strand
GCCGTAGCCCGGTCCGCCGCCGTAGCCCGGTCCGCCGCCGTAGCCCGGTCCGCCGTAGCCGGGCCCACCATAGCCCGGCGGAACCCGCCGCGAACCGGCAAAGGCGCGAAACACGGCGCGGATGATTAGAAACCCGGCTACCAGGATGAGGATCAGGAACAGGAGTGACATGCCGCCTCCAAACGATTGCGTGGTGGAATTCGGCGCGAGCTGTTGACTGCGCACCGCTCCGCCGGGAAGCGCGCGCATGTGACTGCGATACTGATCGAGAATAAGGTTGACGCCGGTCGTTATACCCGTATCGTAATCACCGGTCCGGAAATAACCGCGCATCGCCTGGCGGATCGTATCGACCTCTCCCGGCGGGAAGAACTTCGCCGCCGCGCGGTCCGGGACGATACCCTGCTTCTTCTCGGCCTTGGCGAGGAAAACGAGGACGCCGTTGACTTGCTGTTGCGCGAACGTCCGCTCGGCGACGTCCTGCGGCGTGGAGCCGCCAAGCGACGGCACCGTCGTCACGACGATCTCTTTGCCCGTCTGCGCGCTTAAGTCGCCGATGCTCTAATTAAGCGCGCTGACGGTCGCCGCACTGAAGAGGTGCGCGTCGTCCTGCACGTAGGACGAGCGGGCCGACGCGCTCGAGCCGAGCGCCGCGACCATGGCCAGCAGTGCGACGAGCGCGCTCGGACGCGCGAAGGGAATGACGTGCTTGATCACGTCGCTTCTTACCCACCTGCACCCGAATTGTTTCCGGGCTAACGCGCGACCGTCACCACCGCAACGCCGACGACGCTTAGGACGAACACCACCAGAAAGACCCAGATTCCGGCCTTCTTCAGGTTCTCGCGCAGCGCTGGTTCGCGGCGGGTGCGCGGTCTCACGAGGAGCGCGCCTGCCGCGCTTCCGGAGCGCCCCACAGGCGTTCCAAATTGTAGAAGGCGCGCTGCTCCGGCGTAAAGACGTGGACGACCACCGGACCCAGATCGATGAGGATCCAGCCGCCGTCGGCGTACCCCTCGGTCCGGGCGACGTAGAAGCCGCCGTCGCGCGCGGCTTGCGTGACGGCGTCGGCGATCGAACGCGTCTGGATGCTCGAGCGTCCGGTCGCGATGACGAACGCGTCGGCGACGATCGTCCTGCCTTCGAGCGGCAGGATCAGAACGTTTTCGGCTTTTTTGTCGAGCGCGGCCTCGCGCACGATATCGAGGAGTTCAGGCAGAGAGCGGGCTCCTTTCGAGAGCTTCGAACGCCGCGAGCGCGGCGAGGGTCTGCGGCGCGGCTTCGAGGCCACGTTCGCGAAGGTAACGCAGGCCGGAGCGTACGACCGCGAGCATCGCCGCGTCGAGGTTTTCGAACGCGAGCGCTTCGAGCGCGGCTCGCTCGGGATACGCACGGCCGGGCTCCAAGGCGTCGGCCAGATATAAGATGCGGTCGAGTTGCGACATCCGGGCCGCGGCGACCGTATGCTTGGCGATCGCGGTTAGAACGGGCGGGTCGTTCACGCCGAAGCGCTCGGACGCGAGTTCCGCGCCGAGCCGCGCGTGCAGAACGATCGGATTGCGGCGCTCGAAGGGATCGAGCGGCATCCGCCGCGCCTCGCACTCGGCGAGCAACCGGTCCCCGGAGTAGAGCCGCGCCACGTCGTGCAGGATCCCGGCCACGCGCGCCTGGCCCGGATCCGTGCCGTGGCGCTGCGCCAGGCGATCCGCCAGCCGCGCCACGCGGACCGTATGAGCGAAGCGATACTCCTGGCCGAGGTGCGCGCGCACCTCGCGCGCGAGTGCGACGAACGTCAGCGGCCGCCTGCGATGTGCGCTTCGAGTTCGGCTTCGAGCGTCGTCAGCCGGTTGCGATAGAGCTCGCCGCGCAGATTGCCGGCCCACATCACGACCGCGTTCTCGCCGTCGTCGCTATAGTAGGCGCGGCGCGTCGAAACGATCGTAAAACCATATTTGCGATATAGGCTTTGCGCGACGACGTTCGATTCGCGCGCCTCGAGGGTAATCCACGAGGCGCCGCGCTCGATCGCCTCGTGCAGCAGGTGCACGAGCATCTCTTCGCCGTAGCGTTTGCCGCGCCAATCCGGATGAACGGCGATCGTCGTGACGTGCGAATCTTCGAGAATCGCCCAGATCCCGCCGTAGACGACGATCTCGCCGCTCGCGACCCGGCCGACGAAATAGTGCGCGAGCTTGTTATCGTTGAGCTCGCTTTGGAACGCGCTCGTCGGCCACGACGTCGCGAACGAGAGCGCCTCGATACGCATCACGACCCGAATGTCGGCGTTCGTCATCCGCGAAATCGTTAGGCGTTCCGGACGATCCGCCGAGCGCGGATCGAGCTCCGCTCTCACGGCCCGAGCCCGGCTCCCTTACGCGGCGCGCGTGCTCCGTAATGCTCTTCACCGTAGTCGGCGCGCAGACCGTGGGGCGCCGAGGGCGGCGCGCCGCGCAGCGCCCGGCCGGCGATGGCGAGCGCTGGGGTACCGTCCGGGATCGACAGGGCGCGCACGATGATCCCGCGTTCGCCAAGCGCCGGAGCCGCGCCCTCCGCTGCCCCGTACGAATCGAGCGGACCCGGCGCCAGGTGCCCGGCCACCGCGGCGGCGAGCGCCTCGTACGGGCCGCAGAGCGTGAGCGCCGCGGCGTCCTGGCCGCGCAGGCGCAG
>CAXUFI010000381.1:0-2667 GCA_964250245.1 uncultured bacterium | reverse complement strand
GCCGAGGCGGCCGCGCAGGCGACCTGCGGCCACGATCCGGCGGTGCGTTGCGACGTCGTCTCGCTCTATCACGGCGGCGTGTACGACCTCTATCATTACAAACGGTTCACCGACGTCCGGCTCGCGTTCGCGCCCGAATACGGCGTCGCGCAATTCGGCGGCGATCCCGATAACTTCAACTTCCCGCGCTTCGACTTCGACATCGGCCTCGTTCGCGCGTACGAGCACGGCCGGCCGGCCGCTTCGCCCGACTATTTGAAGTGGAGCGCCGCCGGTTCCAAGGCGGGCGACCTCGTCTTCGTTTCGGGAAACCCCGGCGGCACCGACCGCGAGCTCACGAACGCGCAGCTCGCCTACCTGCGCGACGTTCGCTATCCGGCGGTGCTGCCGTACGTCGCCGAACTGCGCGGCATCCTCGAGGAATTCCAGCAGCGCGGCACCCAGCAGCAGTTCGAGACCAACGAAGCGCTCTTCTACGATGAAAACGACTACAAGGCCTTATTCGGCCGCGAGGAGGCGCTCGACGATCCGGCGTTCTTCGCGAAGAAAGTCGACGAAGAGAAGCGGTTACGCGACGCGGTGGCCGCGGATCCGAAGCTCGCGAGCGATGCTTCCGCCTGGGACGACATCGCGAAACTGCAGCCGCTGCGCGCCGATCTCGCGCCCGCCTACAATTCCGTGACGCAGCTCGACGACGGTTTGCTCGGGTACGCCATAACGCTCGTGCGCGCTGCCGCGGAGCGCCGGAAGCCGAGCGGCGAACGGCTGCCGGAATATACGGACCAGGGGCTCCAGCGGATCGGGCAGCAGCTCGAAGCGAACGTCCCCGTCTATCCCGATTACGAGGAGACGTCGCTCGCCTACCGGCTGACGGTGCTGCGGCGCGACCTCGGCACCGACGATCCGCTCGTGAAAAAATTTCTCGGCAAAGAGAGTCCGCAAGCGCTCGCGCACCGGCTGATCGCGGGGACGAAACTCGGCGATCCGGCCGTCCGGACGGCACTCTTTCGCGGCGGTGCGACGGCCGTCGACGCCTCGACCGACCCGTTGATCGCCTATGCGAAAACGATCGATCCCGACTCGCGCGCGGTCCGCAAGGCGTACGAAGCGCAGATCGACGCGCCGACGCGCGCGGCCGCGGAGCGCATCTCGAAAGCGCGCTTCGCCGTTTACGGTACGAGCGTCGATCCGGATGCGACCTTCACGCTGCGCCTGAGCTACGGCCGCGTGCAAGGTTTCGAAAGCAAGGGCCGGGCGATCCCGCCCTATACGACGATCGGCGGCCTCTTCGACCGCGCGACGGGCGCGAAGCCCTACGCGTTACCGGCGAGCTGGCTCGCGGCGAAACCGTCGCTCGATCTTAAGACGCCGATGAATCTCGTAACGACGAACGACATCATCGGCGGCAACTCGGGGAGTCCGCTCGTCGATACGAGCGGCGCCGTCGTCGGGCTTATCTTCGACGGGAACATCTACTCGCTCGGCGGCGACGTCGGCTACGACGGGACGCGCAATCGCGCGGTCGCGGTCGATAGCCGCGCACTGCTCGCCGGGCTCGACAAGGTCTACCACGCCGGCCGCCTCGTTACGGAGATCGAAGCGGCGCGCCGCTAGCGGCGCAGGCCTAAATCGGCGATCAGCTTACGGTAGCGCTCCAGGTCCTTCTTTTGCAGGTAGCCGAGCAAACGGCGGCGCTGGCCGACCTGCATCAAGAGCCCGCGCCGGCTGTGATGGTCCTTCTTATGAACGCGCAGGTGCTCCGTCAACTGGTTGATGGAAGCGGTCAGCACGGCGACCTGAACGTCGGCGGAACCGGTATCGTTCGGTCCCCGGCCGTAGGTCGTGGATAGTTCGGCTTTCTGTTCTTTCGTGATGGGCACGGCGCGGCAGGCTCCTTACGCAGGATCGTCTCGCTTCGGCTCCAGAGCCGGGTCCGCGTCCGAAGGACGATGCCCGTCACCGGGCCGGCGACCGCCGGATCATAGCAGAGCCGCGGCCGGCGGTAAAGGCAGCCGGCGGCGCTCGCGGCGAATGCGTAGCCGCTGTAATGTCATCTTTTGTTTCCGTCGCAACGACGGCCGATATCGGGCCCGGTGAGGCGAAAGCGTACGTCGTCGGCGAACGCGAGATCGCGCTCTTCAACGTCGACGGCCAATTCTACGCGATCGAGAACGCTTGCCCGCACCAGGGCGGGCCGCTCGCCGAAGGTTTCATCGACGGGCCGCAAGTGACGTGCCCCTGGCATGGCTGGTGCTTCGACGTGACGACGGGAAAGATGACGCTCGGCGACTATTCGGCCGTCGACGCGTTCGACGTTCAGATCGAGGGCTCGACGGTCAGCGTCTCCCCCGACCCGCGCTCGTAGAGCGCCTCCGGCAGGTCCGACAAACGGCGGCAGCCGCTTGCGAACATGGCGACGCGCAGTCCCGTGACGAACGCGTCCAGCTCGGCGCCGACGGCTTCGGCCGACACGGTCGCGGGCTCCAGGAACGGCAGGGCGGCGCCCGCGAGATCCGCGCCGAGAGCGAGCGCCTTCGCGACGTCGAGGCCGCTGCGGACGCCGCCGCTCGCTACCAGGACCGCCCGCGGGAAGGCCCGGCGCAGCGCGAGCGTCGCTTCAACCGTCGGATAGCCCCAGCCGCCGAACGTCTCCGCGAACGTCTCGTG
>CAXUFI010000380.1:0-2673 GCA_964250245.1 uncultured bacterium | reverse complement strand
ACTCGCGCCGAGCGCGGCCGCAAGCCCGGCCGCGCTCGTCAGCCTGGCCGCGGAGCGCTTCTCATCGCTCTTGCCGGCGCTGACGACCGTGAAGCGCGGACTCTTCGGGGGGCCCGCCCGGTCGGTCGTGCTCGACGTGCCGCACGGCGACCACGTGCTACGTTACGCCCTCGAAGCGGTACGGACCGGCATCGAAACGTCGTGTACCAAAGTCGTGCGCGGCATCGCACTGCGCACGGAACGCTGCGACCTCGGCGAATGGCTCGGGGCCCTGTTCGACGACGTGAGCGCGTATGCGGAACGCGATCGCTCGACGCGCGAGACACTCACTTCTTTCTTCTCGAGGTAATCATGGGTTTTTTCGGCGGCAATCGTAACAACCCGGCGCAGAGTATGGTCCGGACGACCAGCGGCGGCGTTCCGGTCGACGCGATCTCGCGCCTGCGGCGAATGCGCGGCGAAGGCGGCAAGCCGCTCTTCACGAGCGATCTCTCGGTCTCGGAATTCGTGCTGCTCAAAGAGCTCGGCATGGAACCGCTGGGCCTGGTCCTGGGCAGCTCGATCTTTCACGTCGGCATCCAATACGCGAACTTCTACAATAACGAAGAACTCGGGATGCTGACGCAAGCGATGTATCAGGCCCGCGAACTCGCGATGGCGCGTATGGAAGAAGAAGCGGCCACGCTCGGCGCCGACGGGATCGTCGGCGTGCGGCTCGAGGTCGGCGGGTACGCCTGGGCCGAGAACGCGCTCGAGTTCACCGCCATCGGCACGGCCGTGCGCGCGCCCGACGGCAGCGACTATCGCACCGTGCACGGCAAGCCGTTTACGAGCGATCTCTCGGTTCAGGATTTCTATAAGCTGCACGAAGCGGGCTACATCCCCGCCGAACTCGTCATGGGCACCTGCGTCTACCATATCGCTCATCAGGGGTTCATGCAGACGATGCGCACGATCGGCAACAATATCGAATTACCGAACTACACCGAAGCCATCTACGACGCGCGGGAACTCGCGATGTCGCGGATGCAGGCGGAAGCGGAATCGCACGGGGCCGAAGGGGTCGTCGGGATGCAGATCGTGGAGAAGAATCACATCTGGCAGCCGCACATCATCGAATTCATGGCGATCGGCACGTCGATCGTCAAGCGCTCGGAATTCAAGGGGATCAAGCCGCAATTTCAGGTGGGGTTGAACGATTGAGATGGATGATATCGCGGAAATCTTGGGGACGATTTTCGAACTTGGAGACCTCTCTCAAAGCGGCCGCGACCGGCCGCAGCCGCGGATCGTCTACGCGCGCTACTTATGCGGCGGCCCGAAAACGCTCGATATCAACGACCGTTAGCGTGGCGGCGGCGACGCGCGGGCCACTGGGGTAATCGTGAACGAAGACGACTTCCAGCTCGCGCCGCCGCAGGAAGCGCTGGTCGCGCCCGCGGCGGTGAAGCCCGTCGCGCCGGCGACGGCGATCGGCAAGGTGCCGATCCCGCCGGAGCGTCAGACCGCGCTCGACGCGCAGGTGGACGAGGTCGCGCGGACGCTCGTCACCTTGCCCGTCGAGGGTCCCGAATTCAAGAACGCGGTCGACGCGCTCGGGGCGCTCGCGGATAAGGAGATCGCGGCTTCGGCCGGGGTGGCGAACGCGCTCCTCGAGCGGCCCGCGCGCACGATGACGACCGGCGCTTTCGGCAACGATTCCGACGTCTCCAAGCAGATGCTCGAATTGCGCCGCACGATCGAGAAACTCGACCCGACGCGGCGCGCGGATCTCTTCTCCGTTAAGAAGATCTTCGGCGTCATTCCGTTCGGCAACAAATTGCAAGACTATTTCCGCGGTTACGAGTCGTCGCAGGGCCACCTCAATTCCATTATCGAGGCGCTGTACCGTTCGCGGGATCAGCTGCTGCGCGATAACGCTTCGATCGAACAAGAGAAGGCGAATATGTGGAAGCTGATGGGTCAGCTCGAACAGTACGCCTATCTCGCGCGGCGCATCGCCGATGCGGTGCAGGCGCAGATCGCCGAGATCGAAGTCGCCGATCCCGAACGGGCGCGGATCCTCAAAGAAGACGTGCTCTTCTACGCGCGCCAGAAGCAGCAGGACATCGCGACGCAGATGGCCGTCAACATTCAAGGCTACATGGCGCTCGATCTGGTGAAGAAGAATAACACCGAATTGCAAAAAGGGATCGGCCGCGCGACGACCACCACCGTGTCCGCGCTGCGCACGGCGGTCGTCGTCGCGCAAGCGATCGCGAGCCAAAAGCTCGTGCTCGATCAGATCTCGGCGCTCAACACGACGACGGGCAACCTCATCGCCGGCAACGCGCGCCTGCTTAAGGAGAACGCGACGCGGGTCTATGCCCAAGCCTCCAATGCCACGATCGACGTCGAGAAGTTGAAAGCGGCCTTCGCCAACGTCACGCAGGCGATGGACGATATGTCGAACTTTAAGGTTAAGGCCATCGGCTCGATGGAGCAGACCGTCGCGTCGCTGACGGGCGAAGTGGATAAGGCGAAGGCCTATCTCGCGACGCAGCGCGTTCGCGGCGCCGAAGGCGGCGCCGGCCTCGCCCTGCCCGCGGGGGAGCCGAGCCCCCTCGCGTGAGCTGCGACGTCTTCGTCGTCGGCTCGATCAACACCGATTTCTTCGTCAGCGTCTCGCCCGGC
>CAXUFI010000379.1:0-2701 GCA_964250245.1 uncultured bacterium | reverse complement strand
GTCCATGGCAGGGCGAAGCTCCCGTCGGGCCGGCGCAGCAGGACGACGGCCGGCCGCTCGAGCGCGAGCGCTTCGAGGCCGAAGCGCCGGTCGCCGCCGGGCAACAGCTCGCGAAGATCGTAAGCCAGGCGGATACGGCGGGCCGTGAGCAGCGGCACGCCGCCGTAGCTGAAGCGCACGCCCGTCAGAATCGTCTCCGTCCGGCCGAGCGTAAGCGCGGTGCAGGCGGCGCGGCCGCCCGTCGCGAGATCGATGACGGCGGAAAAGGTCGCGCGGCCGAGCGGCGCCCGCAACGTCCACCCGAGCACGACCGCGATCAGACAGGCGACCAGGAGGCCCGTCCGCCGAACACCGCTGCGCACCGGCCGTGTCAGCGCCCGCGTTTAGAGATCGAGATTCTTAACGCTGCGCGCGTACGCTTGGATGAACTCTTTACGGGGTTCGACTTTATCGCCCATCAGCGTCGTGAACATCTCGTCGGCCGCGACCGCATCCTCGAGCGCGACCTGCTTGAGCCGCCGGCTGTCGATATCCATCGTCGTCTCCGCCAGCTGCTCCGCGTCCATCTCGCCCAAACCCTTATATTGCTGCACGACGAAATCTTTGGGATCGGCGTCGCCGATGATCCCCTTGAGTTCGTCTTCGGTAAACGCGTAACGCTGTTTTTTCCCGCGCCGCACGCCGTAGAGCGGCGGCATCGCGATGTAGACGAAGCCCCGCGCGATGAGCGCGCGCATCTGCTGGTAGAAGAACGTCAGCAGCAGCGTGCGGATGTGCGAGCCGTCGACGTCGGCGTCGGTCATGATGATGATCTTGTGATAGCGTAACTTCTCGGCGTCGAAATCCGCCGCGATCCCGGTGCCGAGCGCGGTGATCATCGCCCGGATCTCTTCGTTCGCGAACACTTTGTCTTCGCGCGCTTTCCAGACGTTGAGGATCTTGCCGCGCAACGGCAGGATCGCTTGCGTGCGGTAATTGCGTCCCATCTTCGCGGTGCCGCCCGCGGAATCGCCCTCCACGAGGAAGATTTCCGAGATGATCGGGTTCTTATCCGTGCAATCGACGAGTTTGCCCGGCAGCCCCATGCCGTCGAGCGCGCTCTTGCGCCGCGAGAGATCGCGCGCCTTTTTCGCCGCTTCGCGCGCGCGCTGCGCCTGCATGCACTTGTCGACGATCGCGCGAAAATACTTGGGATTCTCTTCGAAAAAGAACTCGAGCCGTTCGCCGACGAGGCCGTACACGATGCCGCGCACCCGCGCGTTACCGAGCTTGGTCTTGGTCTGGCCTTCGAATTGCGGCTCTTCGAGCTTCACGGAGACGACCGCCGTCAGCCCTTCGAGCACGTCGTCGGTCGTCAAGTTCGCGTCGGCTTCTTTGAGCACGCCGCGCTTGCGGGCGTAGGTGTTGACGGCGTTGGCCACCGCCGTCCGAAACCCGACCAAGTGCATCCCGCCCTCGATCGTATTGATGTTATTGGCGTAGGCGTAGATCGTTTCGGTGTAGGTGTCGGCCCATTGCAGCGCGCACTCGACCGCGACGTTGTCGCGCTCGCCGTTGGTCGAAATGATCGGGTGCAACGGGTCTTTTTTATCGTTGAGGTGCTCGACGAACGACACGATGCCGCCGTCGTACACGAACGTCCGCTCCTTCACGTCCTCGGGGCGTTCGTCGCGCAGCGTGATCGTGAGTCCGCGATTGAGAAAGGCGAGTTCCCGCAGGCGCTTCTGCAGGATATCCCAGTGGAAGTCCGCGGTATCGAACATCGTGCGGTCCGGCAGAAACCACTGATACGTCCCCGTGCCCTCGACGTTGCGCTCGATGACGCGCAGCTTCTGCGTCGTCACCCCGCGCTCGAAGCGGATCTCGTACAGCTTGCCGCCGCGCTTCACGCGAACGATCATCGATTCGGAAAGCGCGTTGACGACGGAGATCCCGACGCCGTGCAAACCGCCCGAGACTTTGTAGCCGCCCTTTCCGAACTTGCCGCCCGCGTGCAGGATCGTCATGACGACTTCGATGGCCGGGAGGTTCTCCTCGGCGTGCAAGTCGATCGGGATGCCGCGGCCGTTGTCTTCGACCGAACAGGAACCGTCTTTGCCCAGGATCACGGCGATCCGCGTCGCGTAGCCCGCCAGGGCCTCGTCGACGGAATTATCGACGGCTTCGTAAACCAGTTGGTGGAGCCCGCGCTCGGAAGTGTTCCCGATATACATGCCGGGACGCTTGCGAACTGCCTCGAGGCCTTTAAGCACCTCGATCTGTTCGCCGTTATAGTCGTTCATCGAACGTCGTTATTCGCCGAAGCGCCTCACTTGCCCCACGCTGGCCGCGCCGCCGCCCTGCGCCGGCCAGAGGAGACCCTCGAGCTCTTCGCCGAGCAAATTGCGCACGACGGCGGGCGTTATCCGGTCCGGCGGCAGGCGCGATTGCAGGAGGAGATAGGAGCTCGCGACGCTGCGTTCCAGACCCGAGCTCGAGAGCCGCTTCAGCAGCCGCGCGCGCTCGAGCAGCAGCCACCAGCGCCCCATGAGCCGCCGGCGGATCCGCTCGATGTCGCCGGGCGAGAGACCCGGAATCTGCTCGCGCACGGCGGCGGGGTCGAGCCACGGACAGAGGTACAGGAGCCGCGCGGCCGCGAGCGCCCGCGCCGCGACGCCGTTCCCTTCACACGGCGCGCAGCGGCCGCCCGCGGCCGCTGCGC
>CAXUFI010000378.1:0-2702 GCA_964250245.1 uncultured bacterium | reverse complement strand
TCTCAGCATGGCGCACCCCAACTTCTTCGCGCCCACGACCGCCAACGCCGATAATCTGAGCGACGATGACCTCGGGTCGGGCGGCGTGATGGTACTGCCCGATCTCCCGGGTTCCGTACCGCACATCGTGGTGCAGGGCGGCAAGTGCGACTCGAACAGCTACTGCTATAAGCGGTTGCTCAATCGCGACGCTATGGGCGGCGAGAAAGCCGGTGATGCCGGCGCGGCGTACCAGCTCAATTACGGCGGCTCGATCTTCGGCGGCCCGGCCTACTTCGCCGATGCCAGCGGCGCGCAGCATATCGTCTACGGCGGCGGCACGCCGCTCGGCACGCTGACCGTCAAGACCTCGCCGCTCTCGCTCGCCGTGCAGAGTCAGTGGAACGTCACCTGCTTGGCCTGCCGCGACCACGGCTCGCAACCGATCGTGACGTCCAACGGCACGCAAGCCGGCAGCGCCATCGTCTGGGCCCTCAAGACGCCCGGGCAGTCGGGCGGCAACATCTCGCTCTACGCCTTCGACGCGCTCAACATGTCGCACAATCTCTTCAACGGCGTCGCCGGCACGTGGATTAAGACCCCATCGGCGCTGTGGGCCGGCGACGCGCTCGTTACACCGCTCGTCGTGGACGGCCGCGTCTACGTCCCGAGCGACGGTACGTTGGCGGTCTTCGGATTAAAGCCATGAGGACGGGTATGCAGCGTCACCTACTTTGCGTGCGCCTCTTACTTAGCGCGGCCGGCTTTGCGCTGCTGGTCGCGCGTGCGCCGGCCGCCACGCCGACGCACGTGCTGCGAATCGCGCCACGAGCGCAAAGCGTCCGCAACGCAAAGCCGGCAAGGAAAGGTCATCCGCTCGGGCCGCACCATCTCTTCGGTACGATCGTCGGCATCAACGGCGATATGCTCTCGGTCCTGCGGCGTAATGGCAAGTACGTCACCGTCGATGCGACGACGGCCATCAACAACGACGATTATTCCTACCCGCTGTTCGTCGGCAAGGCGGTCGCCGTCGACGGTAGTTTTTCTTCGAACACGGTGTTTGTGGCGGTGCACGTTCTCGCAATCACGACGCTGCAATCGTTAGAGACCGACCAGTAGGCCGCAACTTCCCAAGACTCGAGCCGAACGTGCGCCCGATCTCGGGTACGTACGAGAGCGCGCGGTGTTCGCGTACCGCGCCGTCGAAAAGCAAGGACCGCCGTCATGCTCGATCGTCCCCCTTGGAAGGTGCCGCCGGGCGCCGAGCCGTTACCGTCTCCGCTACGCGAAGCGATCGACGCGAAGCTGGCGGGGCGACCACCGGGGATCGCGCCCCGGACGCGGCATCGCGACGGCGAGACGCCGCACTATGCCAATCGCCTCGTTTTAGAGGCGAGCCCGTATTTGCGGCAGCACGCGCACAATCCGGTGAATTGGTTTCCGTGGGGCGATAAAGCGTTCGCAGAAGCGCGACGCGCGGGGAAGCCCGTATTTCTGTCGATCGGTTATTCGACGTGCCACTGGTGCCACGTCATGGAAGAGGAATCGTTCGAAGATTTGGAGATCGCGCGCCTCGTAAACGAGCGCTACGTCGCGATTAAGGTCGACCGCGAAGAGCGGCCCGACGTCGACACGATCTATATGACGTACGTGCAAGCGTTAACCGGTCGCGGCGGTTGGCCGATGAGCGTCTGGCTCGACGGCGACCGGCGGCCGTTCTACGCGGGCACGTACTTCCCAGCGCGCGACGGGGACCGCGGCGCGAGCGGCGGCTTTCTCACGCTCGCGGGCCGGTTGGCGGATCTCTATCGAGACGAGCCGGAGCGAATCGCGAGCGCTGCGGACTCCGCGGCCGAAACGATTCGCGGCACGCTATCACGCGCGACGCCGGATGAGGGCCTGCCGGGAACCGGCGTGCTCGATGCGGCGACGGACTTCTACGCGCGCGCCTACGACGCGACGTACGGCGGCTTGCAAGGCGCACCGAAATTTCCATCGAGTCTACCGATCCGCGCGCTCCTGCGGCAGCATCGCCGCACGGGCGACGCGCACGCGCTCGTCATGGCCGAGCACACGCTCGCGATGATGGCCGCGGGCGGGATGCACGATCAGCTCGGCGGCGGTTTTCATCGCTATTCGACCGACGAGCGCTGGCTCGTGCCGCATTTCGAGAAGATGTTGTACGATAACGCGTTGCTCGCGCTCGCGTATGCCGAAGCGTGGCAGGTCACGAAACGGCGAGAGTTCGCCCGCGTCGCCCGCACGACGCTCGCATACGTGCTGCGCGAGATGACCGCACCCGACGGCGCGTTCTATTCGGCGACCGATGCCGATTCCGAAGGCGAAGAGGGCACGTTCTTTATTTGGAGCGAGCGCGAAATCCGAGAAGTCCTCGGTGCGGAGGCGGAACGCTTCATGCGCTATTACGGCGTCACGCCGAGCGGAAATTTCGAAGGCGCGAACGTCCTACACGTGCCGCATCCCGATGAGGATGAATGGGAAGCGCTGCACGAGGCGCGCGAGCTACTGCGCTCCGCGCGCGAACGCCGGCCGCCGCCGCTGCGCGACGATAAGATACTCACGGCCTGGAACGGACTGACGATCTCCGCTTTGGCTGCGGGCGGTCGCATCCTCGGCGAGCCGCGCTTCGTCGCCGCCGCGCGCGCGGGCGCGGGGGGGGGGGGGGGGGGGGGGGGGGGGGGGGGGGGCCGGGCCCGCCG
>CAXUFI010000377.1:0-2704 GCA_964250245.1 uncultured bacterium | reverse complement strand
CGTACGAGCTGATCGAGTTCGAAATTCGGGCACGCGACTTCGTCCGCGAGTCGCGCCGCGTAAAAACCGGACTGAACGAAATCGCGCTGCGGCGTCGAGAGCTGGCCGACGCACTCGACGACGCAATGGTGATTGGTCATCACGAGCCCCTGCGGGGATACGAACGACGCCGAGCAGCCGCCGGCGATGCGCAGCGAGGCCTTGCGCACGTGTTCCAGGAACGCCGCCGACGGTGTAAAGCCGTAGCTCTGCGCGACCTTCGCGGCCGGGAAATTATCGTACGTCCACATGCCTTCGTCGGCGCGCGCGAACGTCGCGTTGGCGAGTACGAGGGCGAGGGCTACGAACGTGCGACGGGGCATCGGTCTCCTTCGGTGGGGCGGCCGGAGCGCTTTGGGCTGGAGGCAGCGAGCACCTCCGGCGAGCGGGGAACACGGAGGCGGTCTCGCGGCCGGACACGAAACCCGGCCACGTTAAAGATAGAAGTAATCAAAGAAAACTAGGAGTATTCGTGCCAGAAACCGTCTCACTCGAGATCGGTGGCCGGACGTTGATCTTCGAGACCGGTGAGTTGGCGAAGCAAGCCAACGGCAGCGCTCTCGTTCGCTACGGCGATCAAAACGTCGTCCTCGCCGCCGTCACCGCCTCCGAGAAACCTCGTGAAGGCGTCGACTTTTTCCCGCTAACCTGTGACTTCGAAGAGAAGATGTACGCTGCCGGGAAGATCCCCGGCGGCTACATCAAGCGTGAGGGCCGCCCCTCCGAGCACGGCGTGCTGTCCGCGCGCCAAATCGATCGTCCGATCCGGCCGCTCTTTCCCGAAGGCTTTCGCAACGACGTTCAGATCATCACGACGGTGCTCTCGATCGATGCCGAACTCGACGCCGACGTGCTCGCCGTTTGCGCCGCAGGCGCGGCGCTCGCGTTCTCCGACATTCCGTTCGAGAAGACCGTCGCCGCCGTGCGCGTCGGGCGCGACGACAAAGGGGACTACATCTGCAATCCGACCATGCCGCAATACGAAACGGGCGGGATGGATATCGTCGTGGCGGGTACCGCGGACGCCGTCATGATGGTGGAAGGCGGGGGCCACGAGATCTCCGAGGACGATTTCCTCGGCGCGGTTACCTTCGCGCACGCGGAAATCAAGAAGATCGTCGCGGCGATCGACAAACTCGCCAAGAAAGCCGCTAAACCCAAACGCGATTTCGCGGCGCCGCAACTCGATGTCGAACTTAAAGCGTGGGTCGAGAAGACGTTTAAGAAAGACGTCGCCAAAGCGATGCGCGTCGTCGAGAAGGGCGAGCGTAACGAAACGTTCGCCAAGCTCACGCGGGCCGAAGCGATCTCGCGCTGTAAGAAGACCGACGACGCGATCAAGCTGAAGCTCGAAGACAAAAATAATAAAGACTTCGAGAAATTCATCAAGACGATGGAGGAAGAAGAACTCCGCGTCATGGTCGTGGACGAGAAGATCCGCCCCGACGGCCGTAAGCCGGGCGAGATCCGCGCCATCTGGTCGAAAGTTCATTACGTGCCGCGCGTCCACGGTTCGGGACTGTTTCAGCGAGGCCAAACGCAGGTCTTCACCGCGGCCACCCTCGGCTCGATATCGGACGAGCAGCGGCTCGACGGAATCATGGCGATTCCCAACAAGCGCTACATGCACTACTATAACTTCCCGCCCTATTCGACGGGCGAGACGAAGCCGATGCGCGCCCCCGGACGGCGCGAGATCGGTCACGGTCACCTCGCCGAACGGGCGCTCGTGCCGGTACTGCCGGCGGTCGAGACGTTTCCGTACACGTTGCGCCTCATCAGCGAAGTCCTCGAATCCAACGGCTCGTCGTCGATGGCGTCGGTCTGCGGCTCCACGCTCGCGCTCATGGATGCGGGCGTCCCGATCAGCAAGCACGTCGCCGGCGTGGCGATGGGTCTCGTGTTGCACGGTAAGAAGCACGCGATCCTAACCGACATTCAGGGCCTCGAAGACGCGCTGGGCGAGATGGACTTCAAGGTCGCGGGCACCGTCGACGGCATCACCGCGATCCAGATGGATATCAAGGTTGCGGGTATTACGATCGACATCATGCGCGAAGCGATGGTCGAGGCGAAGAAGTCGCGCCTCTTCATCATCGACAAGCTCAAAGAAACGATCGCCGAACCGCGTGTGGAGCTCTCGCAATACGCGCCGCGCATGATCGTGTTGACGATCAGTCCCGATAAGATTAAAGACGTCATCGGACCCGGCGGCAAGGTCATCAACAAGATCATCGCCGACACGGGCGTGAAGATCGATATCGAAAACGACGGCCGCGTGTTCATCGCCTCGCCCGACGGCGAAGGCGCGGAGAAGGCCAAGAAAATGGTCGAGGCGCTGACGAAAGACGTCGTCGTCGGCGGGACCTATCTCGGCACCGTAACGCGGTTGATGAATTTCGGCGCGTTCGTCGCGGTGCTGCCGGGCAAGGAAGGCCTGGTCCACATCAGCCAGCTCGCACCGCAGCGCGTGGACAAAGTCGAAGACGTCGTCAAGGTCGGCGACGAGATCATGGTCAAGGTCGTCGAGATCGATTCGCAAGGCCGGATCAATCTCAGCCGCAAGGCCGTCCTCGGCGGCAGCGGCGAGGAGGCCGACTACGTCGCCCCGCGCGCGCCGCGCGGCAACGGCGAGTTTCGCCCCGCGGGCGGCAATGGCGAACCG
>CAXUFI010000376.1:0-2708 GCA_964250245.1 uncultured bacterium | reverse complement strand
GCGATACGAAGAGTGCGTGTCGCTCGCTCAACTCCAGCGCGACGTCGCCCGCGCCTTCGGTCGCGAGCGTCGCGACGCGCTTCGTCGGTACGTGGCGCTGCGAGGGCTATTCACCGGACGATAACAGCAATCAAACGTACATGCGTGAGTCGCGCGACATCGTAACGCTTATCGGCACGTTCGATTCCGGCAAACTCACGACCGAGCGCTTCGCTCTCGATCCGACCGCGAACGCTTGGAGACTGACGACGTCGCAGACGACGGACCAACTCGTGGCCTTACCGCAGACGGACGACCACTGGGTTTTCGTCGAACGCGACACCGGCCGGCGCGCGAGCCGCCCGGTGCGCGTCGTTTATACGATGCGCGGGCCGCTCGCGTTCCGGCGCGAGCATCAGGTCCGGGCTCAGGAGGCGTGGGTCGACGATGCGGAGACCGTTTGCAGGCGGACCGCCGATCCGCTCGCGACGCCCTCGCCGCGGCCGTCCCCGCGGCCCTCGCCCCGCCGGCTCGCGAGCGCCGGTTTCGCTTCGCCCTCGCCTGCGGCCGACCGCGACCGCGCGTACAATCTCATCGGCGGCAGCTGGGTCTGCGAGACGATCGAAGGGAACGCGGCGCCGCACACCTACACGCTCGAGCGAGACGGAACGATCGAGTTGCGTACCCTTCTCAGCGTCGGCGCGAAGGCGTTTCCGATCGAGGAGCGCTACCGGTACGATGCCGAGCGGGACCTGTGGACCGAGACGACGCTGGGCGGCGGCTATTCCGGGACGGCGCCGTCCTGGTCGCAGGAGAAATGGACCTTCGAAGGCACCGCCCTCGTTGCGGGCCGGCGCGTGCCGGAGCGTATGATTTACACCGATCTCGACGGCCACGCATTCCGGCGCGATTTTCGCCGGCAGCACGGCGACGATTGGGAAACGATCGCTTCGGAAACCTGTCGCCGTTAAGCGCGGACGGCGCCGGCGAACGGCACGGCGGCGCTACTGCGAAACGCTTCGGCCGCTCCGGGCCGCGCGAACCGGGCCGCTTCCCGCTCCGCGAACGCGCGCAGCGACCCGCGCATCCCGGCTTCGCCGCCGAATTGGAACGGCAGTTGGGTGACGTAACACGCACACGCCGCTACTTTCGCCGCAAGCGAAGCTTCCGTAATTTCGAAGACGTATTCCGGCAACGTCGCGACGGCGGCCGGCGGCGGTGCGTCGCCGTGACGGAGCGCGTACGGGACGTCGCGATACCAAAAGACGCCCGCGCCCGGCGAGCCGCGTTCGCCGGCGCTCGCGACGACCGCCTCGCGAACGCGCCGGTGATCGACGTGCGACCCGAGCCCCTGCGGCGCGAACGCGAGGTCGCACGCGGCGAGCAACGGCGCGAGTAGCGCCGCTACGTCCGCGGCGACGCGGTCGCGTGCGACGTACTCGCCGAATAAGGCGGCAGCGCTCTCGTAACCGCGGTGCGGCGCTTCGGGAAGCTCGAGCCGCAGCACGCGCGAGGCGCCGAGCGCGGTCGCGGCCGCATCGTCTTCCGCGCGCCGCAGCGCGAGATAATCGACCTCGGGCCCGAGCCCCTTATCGAGTTGACAGGCGAGCGCGAAGCCGCGCGGCTGCGGTATCGAGCGCGTGAACACGGTGCAGAGCGTCACGTCGCAGCCGGCGCGCGCCAGCGCGTGCAACGTGGCGCCGCAAGAGAATGCGACGTCGTCGAAGTGCGGCGAAAGAAAGAGGACGCGCTCGATACGCCCTCGTGCGACGGTCATAAGAGGTGCGGCGTCGCGCGGAAACGGCAAGCCGTCCGCGGCAGCTCCGGCGACCAGGTCGCGCGCGCCGCGGGCATCGCGAGGACCGCTTCGTACGTGCGCAGGATGCGCGCGGCGACGGCGCGCCAGGAATACGTCGCCCGGCACTCCGCGAGCGCCGCAGCCGCTAGACGCACCCGGAGCGGTCCTTCTTCGAGCATCCGCGCGAGCGCGGACGTCAGCGCGCCGGTCGCGCCCGGTTCGACGAGCAGCGCATTCTCATCGTCGCGCAAACAATCCACGACGCCGACGGCCGAACACGAAACGATCGGCACGCCCGAAGCCATCGCCTCGAGCACGGTGTTCGAGAAACCCTCCGCGTACGTCGGGCTGACGAAAACGTCCGCACCGCGATAGACCGCGGGCACGTCGTCGTAAGCGACGTATCCGGCGAAGCGCACGCGCTGCGTCAAGTCATGCTCGGCGACGTAGGCGCGCACCGCCTCGAGATCGGGACCGATGCCGGAATAGAGCGCCTCGAAGTCGTAGCGCGGCGCGAGCGCGCGGACCGCTGCCGCGAAATCGAGCGCACCTTTGCGGCGGTCGATGCGGCCGTGATAGAGCAGCACCGGTCGATTGGAAGGGCCCGCTCTCCGGCCGGCCGGATGAAAGCGCCCGGTATCGACGGCGCCCGGCACGATCGTGAAGCGCTCCGGTGCGGTGCCGAGCCGTTCGCATACTTCACGAGCGAACGAAGCGCCGCCGATGAGCACGGCCTGCGCGTTATCGAGCACGCGCTGCATTGCGAGTTCGTGCTCGCGGCAGCACGAACCGACCCAGTGGCCGTCGCCGCCTTGAATGCTGACGACGACCGGCAGCCCGAGTTCGCGGCCGGCGAGCAGCGCCGCCCAGCCCGGTGGATAGCCGTATTGCGCGTGGAGCACGTCGAACGGCGTGCGCCGGTGTTCGGCGA
>CAXUFI010000375.1:0-2708 GCA_964250245.1 uncultured bacterium | reverse complement strand
GGGGAGCGCTTACCGTGCGGCCGTACTCGCCCCGGCCGCGGTCAGCTTGAAGATCGCGATCGTGTCGCCGTACGGATACGTCATCTGGAAATTGCCGCCCGCGGCCACCGCGATGTATTGCTCGCCGTCGACCTGATAGGTGATCGGCGGCGCGTTCACGCCCGCGCCGAGGTTGAAACGCCAGAGCTTATCGCCCGTCTTGGCGTTAAAGGCATCGAACCAGCCGTTGCCCTCGCCCATGAATACGAGATTACCGGCCGTGGCGAGCGCGCCGCCCATGAGCGGCAGCGGCGATTTATACTGCCACGCGATCTTGCCCGTATCGACGTTGAGCGCGACGAACGGGCCATCCTGAATCGCGCCCTTTTGGATGTTGGCGAACGCGCTGCCCAAGCGGATTTGGCCCGCGACCTTCGAGGGCGCCTGCGTCGTGAATTTCATCAACTGATCCATCGCGAGCAGGTAGACCATGTGCGTGTCGGGCGAATACGCGGGCGGCGACCATTCCACGCCGCCGTTCGCGCCGGGCAGCATGTTCACGCCGTCCTTGGTGGGCTGCGAGAACATATTCTGCGACAGCATGACGTACGGGTCGGAGCGCCGGATGAGTTTACCCGTGGCGCGGTCGAGGACGAAGAACCAGCCGACTTTCCCCGCTTCACCCGCCGCCGCAACGGGCTGACCGGCGGCATCGACCGTGTCGAAGAGCACGACGTTGCTGACGGCATCGTAATCCCAAACGTCGTGTTTGACTTCCTGATAGTGCCACTTCAACGTACCGCTGTTCACGTCGAGGGCCACGATCGAGTCCGTATAGAGATTATCGCCTTTGCGGCTCGCGCCGAAGAGGTCCGGGTTCGGATTGCCGGTGGCGAAAATCAGCAGGCCGAGCTTGGGATCGATCGCCGGCGTCGTCCAAACCATGCCGCCGCCGCGCTTCCACGAATCGCCGGCGAACGATTTAGGATCGGTCGCACCCCAGCGCCAGACCTGTTTCCCCGATGTCGCGTCGTAGGCCGCCACGAAGCCGGCGATCGGCCATTCACCGCCGGCGCTGCCGACGATCACGCGACCGTTATAGACCGCCGGCGCCATCGTTTCCGAATAGCCGAGTTTCGCATTGGCGACCGTGCTCATCCAGATCTGTTTGCCCGTGGTCGCATCGAGCGCGAGCAGTTTATCGTCGAGCGTGACGACGTAGACTTTGCCGTACGCGACCGCGACGCCGCGATTGACGGGCCCGCAGCAGATCTTGAACGTGCCCAGAGCGTAGGTCGAATCCCAGATCTTCTCACCGGTAACGGCGTTGAGCGCCATCACCTTCATCTTATTCTCGACGACGGGCGTCGTCACGTACATGACGCCGTTGACGACGACGGGCGTCGTTTCGAAGCTCGCCGTCATCCCGGTTTGCACGAGCGCCGCGGGCATGAGCGACTTGACGTTCGTCACGTCGATCTTCGCGAGCGGCGAATAGCGCTGATTGTCGTACGTGCGCCCGTGCAGGAGCCAGTCGCCCGTGTCGGTCGCGGCCGCGGCCATCATACCGTCGGAGACGCTGACGTCGGCCCCGGCCGGCAACGCGCCGTAGACGACGTTCGTCGCGGGCGCGGAACGAACGATCTCGGCGCTCAATCCGCCGCCGTTCTCGACCGGCCCCGTGCTCTGCGCGGCGACCCTCGGCGCGAGCTTCTGCCCGAGCGTCGCCGGCGAGAGCGCGACGTCGCCCGCCGGATAACCGTTCTTGGCGAGCACGTAGGCCGTCACGGCGAGATAGTCGCGGCCGCTCAAACTTCCCGGCGCGTTGTACGGCATCTGCTTGCTGATGAAGTCGTAGAGTTCCGACACCGGCTGATTCGTCTCGTACGACTTGGCGAAACCCGGACCGACGAGCGGCGGACCGGATTCGCCGGCCAAGCTCGCGCCGTGACACGCCGTGCAGTGCGCGGCGTAAACCGCCGAGCCGTGTGCGGCTTGCGCCTGCGTGAAGCCGCCCGGCCGCGCCGCCTGCGACGCCGTTCCCGCTGCGAGCAGGCCGATTGCCCGCGCGGCCATGAGAGGCGCGCGCCTCTGTGCCGCGCCCGAGACCGGCTTACATCCGTCGCTCATATCAGCTCCGCCCTAAAAGCTATCCAGAGGTCGCGCTCGATACGGCGGACCACGAAGCGGTTGCCATTTGCTCAGGCCTCGCTCGGTCCTTCTCCGGCCAAGCCACAGTTTTCGGCCCTGCGGAAATCGATAGCGCCGCACGTGCCGCAGCGGGCGACCGGCACGCCGAACAAGTCGCTGAGCCGCGCGGGCGCGAGCATCTCGGCGACCGGACCGTCGCCGGCGACGCGGCCGTCGCGCAGCAGGATCGCCCGGTCGATCTCCGGCACGATCTCCGCGAAATCGTGCGTCGCGATCAGCAAGCCGCGGCCGAGCTGCGTGAGGCGGCGCATCGTTTCGAAGAGATCCCGCCGCGCACGCAGATCGAGCGCCGCAGCGGGTTCGTCGAATACCAGCGACGCCGGCTCCGCCACGAGCGCCCGGGCGACGAGCACGCGCCGGGCCTGCCCCGACGATAATTCGTCGACCGGGCGGTCCGCGAGCGGCGCGATGTCGAGCGCCGTCAAGATCTCGCGCGCGCGTCGCCGCATCTCCGGCGCGACGTGCCGGCCGCTCGCTCCGTAACTCGCGAAGAACCCGGAGACCACGACCTCCAGCAC
>CAXUFI010000374.1:0-2718 GCA_964250245.1 uncultured bacterium | reverse complement strand
GGTGTGGGGCGGGATGGCCGCGGCGCCGCTAGCGGAAGCGGCCTATCCTCCGGCCGTAGCTGCCCCGGGAATTCCGGCGCCGTTCATAGGCGCGCCGACGAACGATAACCCGAACGCTGGTCAGTTCACGGTGAATTTCGACGATCAGGGGCGGTATCTCGGGATCGGGACGGCCCCCGAACACTACGATAACTTCGCGCTTACGCCAGGTCGCGCGTCGAAGCAGGCGCGCCCGGCATCGCATGCCGCGCTAAAGGATTCGTCGTCGAGTAAAGCGGTCTTCACATCGTTCCAGCGGCGATTACGAGACGTAGTGGCGCCCGAAGCGGCGATGGTAACGAATTCGAAGTAGCCGCTCCGGTTAACGGCTACGGCCGCTTACTCACCGCGGCTCGGTCGACGAGCCAACGCAGCGTCCCGGTTCGCGGTGACACGATCTGAATGGGATAGGTTTGCGGAGCGTACGGGCCGTCGAGGACGGCGGCCAGTGCCCCCGCTTTCGCATCGCCCTCCGTAGCGATCGCCACATTGCGCGCGGCGTTAATCACATGCGGGGTCAACGTGAGCCGGAAGGTCGCCAACTTCGCCACCCAGGGGGCGCGAACGAGGACGGTCTCCTCGGCGGCCGGATCGCTCCCGGGAAAGAGTGAGGCGGTATGACCGTCGGCGCCCATCCCGAGCATGATCAGATCGAGCACCGGTTCGCGCCCGATCTCTTTGCGCAGGATCTCGGCGTACGCGGCTGCGGCTTCGGCCGGCTCGCGCTCCCCCTGCATCCGAAAGACGGCATGCGGCAAAATCTGTAGCGGATCGAGAAGCGATTCCTTGGCCATTTTGTAGTTCGACGCAGTGTCGTCGGGCGGCACGCAGCGTTCGTCCCCGAAGAAGAAGCGAACGAGATTCCAATCGAGCGTCTCGCGAAATTCCGGGCCGTGCAGCAGTTCGTAGGCCGCCTTCGGCGTCGAACCGCCGGCTAGGGCGATGTCGAAGCGGCCGCGCCGTTCGATCGCCTCCGTACCGACCGTGACGACGTGCTCCGCCACGGCTCGTGCGAGCGCGGCGGGTGTTTCGAAGACCTCGACCGTGGGCCGGACGGTCACGTTAGCAGATCGCGCACGGTCAAGAGCGACGTTTCGAAGATGACGTCGCGCGTGTTCTCGATGATCGCGCGCTCGATGAGCGCGATATTAGCGATGTTCTGTAACGGCACGCACCACATCGGTTTGGCTTTCGCGCCCTCGACGTAGAGGCAGACGACGTTTTCATCGTCCGTGGAGAGCGTCGCCCGGTAGCTCGAGGCGCCGGCGCGTAACAGCACGGATAAAACGCGCCGCTGATCGCCCTTGTCGATCTTCACGAACGGGATGGTTACGCCGTTGCGGTCGCGGAAGGCATCGCGGCCGACCGCGTCCCAGGAAAGTCGGCTCCCGAGCCAGCCGGCCAGGTACAGCGCCTCGGCATCCGAGCCGCTTTCGATCTCAACCCCGGTGAGCGAAAATAAATCTTCGCGCAGCGCAGGATCGTCGAAAAATTGTGCGATCATGTCCTGCCACGGCGCGAGCCGCATGAAGGCGAGATCTTGCAACCGGACGCTCGTAAAGCGCGTTACGAACTCGCCGAGTTCGCGAATCGTCTCTTCACCGCGTGCCTTTCCCGATGAGTCGACGAGCACGGTCTGGGCCTGGTGCGCGAGACCCGAGAAGGTGCGGCTCTGGAGTAAGCGCGCGCCGCTCCACCACAGCACGAGCGGGATCTCGGGGACGGTCAACTCCGCCACGAGGCTGATGATCGATCCGTGATCGAGCGGCTTCACGCCGACGTCGACCCGCTCGTTGATCACGATCGAACTATCGCGGCTCGAGGTCGAGGTCGACACGTCGACGCCGCTCGTCGCGTCCGTCGAATCGAGTACGATTAGGCGCGCGGGGTGTTTTTCGACGACCACGAGCGCCCGTTCGAGCACCCATTCACGATGGGCCGGGTCGTCCACGAAGACGACGAAGTTCATGGTGGCGACCCGCGCGGAGCCCTCGCCGCCGGCTACGGCGGCTTCGCGGCGCGACTCTCGTAAGCGACCGAGGATGCTCGCCGTGTCCAGCATCGATTCCGAGTGCGTCGCCACTAGATTCGCCTCCATTCCCGGCCGTCGGCGACGAGCAGCGCATCCGCGCTCTGCGGCCCCTGACTCCCCGCCAAGTAATTTGGGAAATCGATGATGCGCGCTTCGCTCCAGCGCTCGATAATCGGCGTGACGGCGGCCCAGGCTTGCGCGACGGCGTCCCACCTGGTGAACAACGTCGCATCGCCCCGGATCGCGTCGCCGATGAGCCGCTCGTACGCGGGCGCCGAGACGACGCCGAAGCCGGTACCGTAATTGAAATCCATCGTCACGCCGCGGATGTGCATCTTCGGACCCGGAATCTTAGCGTTAAAGCGAATCGACACGCCCTCTTCCGGCTGAATCTTCATCACCAGCGTATTCGATTCGATTTGATCGCCGGCTTCTCCGAAGATGCGATGCGGGATCGACCGGAACGTTACGGCGATCTCCGAATGCTTGCGCGCCAGCCGCTTCCCGCTGCGCAGGTAAAACGGCACGTCGGCCCAGCGCCAGTTGTCGATAAGAAATTTCACGCACGCGTAGGTTTCGGTGGTCGACTCCGGATTGACGCTCGGCTCCGCGCGATAACCGAGCACGGGCTGGCCCACGATGAGCCC
>CAXUFI010000373.1:0-2719 GCA_964250245.1 uncultured bacterium | reverse complement strand
CGCCAGCGCCGTCGCCGCGCGAGCGAACGCATCGCCGCGAGCTTCGGCCGACGCGAACATATCGAACGAAGCGCAGCCGGGCGAAAGGAGCACGACGTCGCCCGGTACGGCGAGCGCGCGCGCGATCGCGACGGCGTCGTCCATCGACAGGGCGCGCGTCGAGCGCTTGCGATCGACGACGGCGCCGAGCTCGTCCGCGGCCTCGCCGATTAAGACGACGGCTTTCGTGCGCTTACCGATCGCTTCGCCGAGCGCTCGAAAATCGGTGCGTTTCGACTTGCCGCCGGCGATGAGCACGACGGGTTGCGAAAAGGCTTCGAGCGCCGCGACCACCGAGCCCGGGTTCGTGGCCTTCGAATCGTCGACGTAGGTGACGCCGTCCTGCACGGCGACCGTCTGCAGCCGGTGCGGCAACGGCTCGAAATCGCGGACCGCGTCGCGCAGCGCCTCGGGATCCAAATTCCCCGCCAGACCGACGAGCACCGCCGCGAGCACGTTGCTCAGATTATGGCGCCCGAGCAACGGTATTTCGGCGACCGGCATGATCTCGACCGAGCGCGGATCGCCCGTCGGCGGCGCGTACGTAACCCGTTCGTTACGCACGTAGAGCATCGCCGGACGCCGCTGCGCGATGCCGTACCACACCGCGCGCGTGCGTAAGCGTTTCGCCGCGTCGCCCTCGGCGAGTTCGGCCACCACCGGATCGTCGAGATTGCCGACGAACGTATCGCCTTGACCTTGATTGGCGAAGATGCGAAATTTCGCTTCGCCGTATTCGTCCATCGAATGGTAGCGG
This sequence comes from uncultured bacterium, assembly GCA_964250245.1. Classification (GTDB taxonomy): domain Bacteria; phylum Vulcanimicrobiota; class Vulcanimicrobiia; order Vulcanimicrobiales; family Vulcanimicrobiaceae; genus CAXTIY01. Next base: position 1,923 of record CAXUFI010000373.1, on the reverse strand, counting down.
TCGAGATGGTCGGGCGAAAGGTTGAGGATCGTCGAGATGCGCGGCTTGAACGAGCGGATCGACTCGAGCTGAAACGACGAGACCTCGGCGATCACCCACTCGTCCGGGAGCGCGCTGAACGTTTCGGTGATGAGCGCGTTCCCGATGTTACCGCCCACGCGGGTCGTCTTGCCCGCGCGCCGGAACATCGCGCCGATCAGCGCCGTCGTCGACGTCTTTCCCTTCGTGCCCGTGACCGCGACGAGCGGCGCCTTCGAGATGCGGTACGCCACCTCGATTTCGGAATAGACCGGGATGCGGGCCGCTTGCACGCGCCGCACGAGCTCGTTATTGAGCGGCACGCCCGGTGAGATGACGCACGAGGTCAGCACGTCGGCGATCTTGATGAGGTCCGCCGGCGCGACGAACCGCACGCCGGTCCGTTCGAGTTCGGCGATCGTCGGCGCCAAGGCTTCGAACGTTTTCTCATCGGTCGCGTAGACGGTCGCGCCGCGCGCCCGCAATACGGCGCACGTGGCGATGCCGCTGCGGCCGAGGCCGACGACGAGCACGCGCTCGCGCGCGTCGAAGGTTCCGCTCGGTGCCGTCATCGGGCGAGTGCCGCGCCCGCCAGCGACAGCAGCGCGGAGGCCGTCCAAAAGCGCGCCGTGACTTTGGTTTCGGGCCAACCGCCGAGTTCGAAGTGATGGTGAAGCGGGCTCATACGAAAGATCCGTTTCCTGGTTTTCTTGAAGTACGCAACTTGCACGATGACCGAGAGTGCCTCCGCGGCGAAGACCCCGCCGACCAAGGGTAGGAGCAGCAGATTGCCGGTCAGCACGGCGCTGCCGGCCAGCACCGCCCCCAGGGCCAGCGACCCCGTGTCGCCCATGAAGACGCGCGCCGGATGACGGTTAAACGCGAGAAACCCGACGATCGATGCCGCGAGCGCGACGTCGACGAAGGTAACGCCGGCCGCGTGCACGCGGACCGCGAGGTACGCGAACACCGCGAGCGGCGGCAGGATCGTCCCGGCGGCGAGGCCGTCGAGACCGTCGGTGAGATTGACCGCGTGCATCGTCCCCAGCAGCGCGAGGAGACTCACGGCGAGCCACAGCCAGTGCGGTACGCCGAGCGACGTCCCGCCGAACGTGAAGAGCACGTCGCGCGCGGCCGCCGGCACGTGCTTTGCGATCGCCCAGAGGAACGCGGCGCCGGCGAGCGCGGTCAACGCGAACTTCGGCCCGGCGCGTAAGCCGCGATTGTGCCCGCGGCTGATCGCCATGACGTCGTCGACGGCGCCCACGGCGCCGCAACCGAGGCCCAGCAGCAGCAGCGGGAAGCCGAGGCCGCCCGCGGCTTGCGCGAGCGGCGCCGCCGCGAGCAAGCCGATAAAGAAGAGCAGGCCGCCCATCGTCGGCGTCCCCGTCTTCGTGGCGTGCGTGCGGGGTGCGTCCTCATACGCGCGCTGTTCGAACGAGGCGCGGCGCAATGCGGCGATCAGCGGCCGCCCGAGCGCGAGCGTCAGCACGAGGACGCCGGCGAACAGCAGCGCGCAGGTCGGCGTCACGTTCATACGGGCGCGGCCGTCAGCGGCGAGGCTCCCGCGCCGCGCCACGCGAGCACGACGACCGGCGTCTGCTCGTCGCCGTTGCCGTGGGGATTGGCGTGCAGGGCGGCCGCCGTCCGTTCGCGGACGACGCCGGGCGACGCGCCGAGCACGTTCACGATCCCGAGATCGTTCGCGTCGACGACGACCGCGTGGCTCCCGGTTCGCCGCGCGATGTCGGTCGCGGCGCGATCGGGCGCCTGCGGTCCGAGCACGATCGTCCGCTCGAAGGGCGGCAGCGTCCCCGTGTACCCGTCGATCGCCGAGATCGCTTCGCCGAGCACGCGATAGAAGAAGCCGCGCCGGCCGATGAGCCGGCCGGCGACGTGCGCGAG
>CAXUFI010000372.1:0-2729 GCA_964250245.1 uncultured bacterium | reverse complement strand
GCCGAGGTCCCAGGGATTGCGCGTCACGCCGAGCGCGCTGTTCTCGCAGGACGAACCCATCGCGAATTCGTCGAGATTGGTTTTCCCGACCGGCACCGCGCCCGCCGCGAGCAGCCGCGCGACCGCGGTCGCCGTGTACGGCGCGATCCACCCTTCGAGAATCCGCGAGGCGCACGTCGTCGGCGTGCCCGCCAGGCACATGTTGTCTTTCACGGCCAGCGGCACGCCCGCGAGCGGCAACGTTTCGCCCGCAGCGATGCGGGCGTCGACGCGCCGGGCTTGCAGCTCGGCGAGTTCGGCCGTCGGCGCGAGGTAGGCACCGACGGCGCCGTCGCGATCCCGGATGCGCGCCGCCATCTCGCGAGCGAGTTCGAGCGCGGAGACGTCGCGGGCGTTGACGGCGCGGGCCGTCTCGGCCGCCGTCCGCTCCTCGCTCACGCTTCCTCCGCCATAATGCGCGGCACGCGGAAGAACGCGCCCTGACGCTGCGGAGCCCCGGCGAGCACGACGTCACGGTCGAGCGAGGGGCGCACGACGTCGTCGCGCAGGACGTTGCTCGCGGGTACGACCGCCGCCGTGGCCGAGACGTCCGCGACCGGCAGCTTCTCGAGCGTGGCCACGTGATCGAGCAGCGCGGCCAGCTGCGCGCCGAACCGCTCGACCTCTTCGTCCGTGAGCGCGATGCGCGCTAATTTCGCGACGTACGCGACGTCGATCTCGGCCGCTGCCACCCTAGCCCTCCCGCAGTTGAAATTCGAACGGCGGGACGTCGGCGCGATGCAGCACCGCGAGCGCCTCGACGTGACCCGTTTGCGGAAACATGTCGAACGGCTGCACGCCGCCGAGCACGTAGCCGGCGGCCACGAGCTGTGCGAGATCGCGCGCGAGCGTCGCCGGATTGCAGGAAAGATACCAGACGTGCGGGACGCGAGCGCGAGCGAGCGCGGCGAGCGTCGCCTCATCGCTGCCCTTGCGGGGCGGATCGAGAAACACGATCTCGGCGGAGGCGAGCGCCTGCGCGCCCGTTTTCGTCCGCAGCGTCGCATCGACGCGGCCGTTGATGAACGCCGTCAGCTCCCCGACGCCGTTAAGCGCCGCATTGGCGACCGCTTCGCGTACGGCGCTCGGGTTCTCTTCGATCCCGACGACGCGCGCGCCGTGCTTCGCGAAGAACAGCGAGAAGGTCCCCGCGCCGCAGTACAGGTCGATGATCCGGCGCGTGCCGCTCAGGTGCGCGGCGAGGTAGGCGAAGATCTTGCCGACCATCTCGCTATTGACTTGGAAGAACGAGGCCGGCGATACGCGGAAACGCAGCCCGTCGATCTCTTCGGTCATTTCCGGCAAGCCGTATACCGTGACGTTCTTGCGGCCCATGACGGCGTTTTCGCTCGGCGGCTCGAACGAGTTGCTGATGCCGACGGTTCCCGGTATCTTGGCCGCGAGTTGTGCGGCGACCGGCCCGAGTGTCGTGGACGGGCGGTCCGTCGTCAAGGAAACGACGGCCTGGCGGGAAGCGCGGCCGGCGCGAGCGACGACGTGACGCACGTCCGCGAAGGCCCGAACCGTCTCCGGAGACCGCGCCGCCTCCCCAAGGCCGGCGATCGCGCGGTCGAGTTGCGGCATGACGATCGGGCAACCGGCGATCGGCACGACGTCGTGCGTGCGGGCCGCATAAAAACCGAACGCCGGCGCGAACTCGCCGCGGGCGGTCGTAACGAGCGCCATTTTATTGCGATAGGCGCGCGGCACGTCCATGCCGACCGGCAACCCGACCCGCGCACCCGCGATGCCGCCCAAACGCCGCAGCGCGTTTTCGACGATGCCGCGCTTCCAAGCGAGCTGCGCTGGATAGGCGAGGTGCTGCACTTGGCAGCCGCCGCAGATCCCGAAGACGCCGCAAAACGGCTCGACCCGGTCGGGGGAGCGTTCGAGAAGCTCGACGAGTTCGGCGACGGCGTATTTCGCTTTCACCGACTCGATCCGTACGCGGGCCCGTTCGCCGGGCACGGGACCGAGCACGTAGACGACCATGCCGCCGGCCCGGCCGACGGCTTGGCCCGTCTTGGCGATGAGGTCCGTACAGGCGACCTCGACGACGTCGCCCGGCGCGAGCACGGGCGCGACCGCGATCTCGCTAGGAATTAGATTTTTTATCATCGAGCTGCGCGAGCAGCCGATTCGCCTCATCGATGAGTTGCTGGATGCGCTCGGTCGTCGGATCGGTCGGTACGCGCGACAGCATGATCCGCACGATACCGTAGGCGACGCCGGCCGAAAGTGCGGCGATGCCGACGAAGGCGAGAACGCGCGTCCGGACCGCGTTTCCGTTACCGGGATCGGTTGGAGGCGGAGTCGCCGTCACGGAATTCGTGTGGTTTGCATACGTCTCGATCCCCGGAGCATCGGCCATGGCGCTTATTTCGCGTTGCCTGCGCGGGATGCATCCTGCGGCGCTACCTGCGGCGAGCGCTTTTATCGTCCGCCGGCACGGACGCCCGCCGCGAATCGAGCGCTCAGTTCCACGCGTGAGAACGGCCGCCGAACGGCACCGGCGGCGCCCGCCGCAACCGCGCTACGGACGAGCGCCGTTTCATCGAGCGCCGCGATGATGTATATGCGGGCTTCGGGCACGCTCGCGCGAAGGCCGGCGATCAGAGCGACCGGATCTCCTCCCGGGAGCCGGCCGTCGACGACGATCCCTTCCAGGTCGGGAAGGCCGTCGATGATCC
>CAXUFI010000371.1:0-2729 GCA_964250245.1 uncultured bacterium | reverse complement strand
CGGCATCATGGAAGGCCGTTTACGCGAGCGCCGGGCCGTCGCCGACCGGCGGCGGCGGCAAGCGGGCCGGCCCGCCGGCGGATGGTCGTTATCGTACGAGCGCTTCGATGCGGGGCGCCAAGGATTACGCGAAGCGCTCTGCACGCTCGGCAACGGGTTCTACGCGACGCGCGGCGCGTTCCCCGAAGCGCAAGCCGACGACGTCCACTATCCCGGCACCTACGTCGCGGGCCTCTACAACCGGCTCGTCACCGAAGTTGCCGGCCGGAACGTCGAAAACGAGGACTTGGTCAACGCGCCGAATTGGCTCTCGCTTTCCTTTCGCGTCGCCGACGGCCCGTGGTTCGACGTGCAGCGCGCCGACGTACTCGACCACCGGGTCGAACTCGATATGCAGCAAGGCATCCTGACGCGGCGGCTGCATTGGCAAGACCCGGCGGGCCGTCGTACGAGCGTGTTGCAGCGCCGGCTCGTCAGCATGCAAGACCGTCATCTCGCCGCGCTCGAGACGACCTTCACGGCCGAGAACTGGTCGGGCACGCTCGAAGTCCGGTCGGGTATCGACGGCCGCGTCACGAACGCGGGCGTCAAACGCTACCGCGATCTCAACGGCCGGCATTTACGTGTCCTCTCCGCGGCCGAAGCGAGCCCCGAGATCGTCCTGCTCGAAGTCGAGACCAATCAGTCGCACGTGCGGGTCGCGCAGGCGGCCCGGACGCGCGTCGTCCTCGACGGACCGTCGGCCGCCGGCTCGAACGGCCGCGTCGCGGTGAAGACCGGTCGGCGTCTGGTAGCGGAACCGGGCTTCATCGCGCACGCGCTCACGGTCTCGCTCGAGCAAGACCGGCCGGTCACGATCGAAAAAGTCGTCTCGCTCTACACATCGCGCGATCACGCGATCTCCGAAGCCGCCGAAGACGCGCGCATCGACGCCGGCGAGGCGCCGGGCTTCGGCGAACTCCTCGCGCGGCACGTCGCCGCGTGGGGCGGCTTGTGGAATCGCTTCGACATCCAACTCGATAGCGGGAACGAGTGGACGGAGATGGTGCTGCATCTGCACGAGTTTCATCTGCTGCAGACCGTTTCGCCGAATACGATTAATCTCGACGTCGGCGTGCCCGCGCGCGGCTGGCACGGCGAAGCGTACCGCGGCCACATCTTTTGGGACGAGATGTTCATCTTTCCGTTCCTGAATTTTCAACGGCCGGTCCTTGCGGAGACGCTGCTCAAATACCGTCTCTGCCGCATCGGCGCGGCGCGAGCCGCGGCGCGCGATGCGGGGTACGACGGCGCGATGTTCCCCTGGCAGAGCGGCAGCAACGGCCGCGAGGAGACGCAGCGCGTCCACCTCAATCCCAAATCCGGCCGCTGGCTGCCCGACCACTCGCACCTGCAGCGCCACGTCAACATCGCGATCGCGTATAACGTGTGGCAGCACTATATGGTTACCGGGAGCATGCCGTTTCTGCGTTTCACCGGCGCCGAATTGCTCGTCGAGATCGCGCGCTTCTGGGCGAGCGTGGCCACGTACGACGACGCGCGGGGCCGGTACGAGATCCGCGGCGTTATGGGTCCGGATGAATATCATGAGGCCTATCCCGATAGCGACGTGCCGGGACTCAGTAACAATACATATACGAACGTGATGGCGGCGTGGGTCCTGCGGCGCGCGCTCGAAGCGCTCGAGGTGCTGCCGCCCTTCTATCGGCAAGAATTGGTTTCGGAGTTAAACATTCGCGATAGCGAACTCGAACGCTGGCGGGACGTCGCTTCGAAGATGCTCGTCGTCTTTCACGAAGACGGCGTGCTCACGCAATTCGAGGGCTACGAACGGCTGCTCGAATTCGATTGGGAAGGGTACCGCGCGCGGTACGGCAACGTGCAGCGGCTCGACCGGGTGCTCGAAGCGGAGGGCGACAGCCCGAACCGTTACAAGCTCTCGAAGCAGGCCGACGTGCTCATGCTGCTCTTCGTACTATCGCGCGAAGAACTGCGCGAACTCTTCGCCTCGATGGGCTACGACGTAAGCGAAGATCAGCTGAACCGCACGGTCTCCTACCACCTCGCGCGCACCTCGCACGGCTCGACGCTCAGCGGCGTCGTCAGCACCTGGGTCCTCGCGCGCTCGAATCCCGAAGCCGCGTGGAAGTACTTGCAACACGCGCTCGAGAGCGACGTGGCCGACGTTCAGGGCGGCACGACCGCCGAAGGGATCCACCTCGGCGCCATGGCGGGCACGGTCGATATCGTGCAGCGGCGTTTAACGGGGATGCGCGCGCAAGGGTCGGCGTTGCGCTTCGATCCGGCGCTGCCGCCGCAAGTGAAGCAGGTGCGGTTCAGCATTCACTATCGTGGTCATCGCATCGAGATCGTGCTGACCGAAGACCGGATGCAGGTCACGTCGCGCCCCGGCTCCGCTTCGCCGATCCGGGTCGTCGTGCGGGGAGAAGCGGTGGAACTCGCGGCCGGCCGGCACGCCGAATTCGCACTGCAGCGCTGACGGTGACCGCGCAGCCGGCCCTGGCCGAGGATGCCGCGCGCTTCGCCGCGCGCGCGGGCGACGTCGCGCTGTGCCTCGATTTCGATGGAACGCTCGCTCCGATCGTCCCCGATCCTGAAGATTCGCAGCCGCTCGCGGGGATCGTCGACCTGCTCGCGCCGCTCGCGGCACGTTACGCCGCGGTCGCGCTGGTCTCGGGCCGCCCGCGCGGCGAGAAACGCCGCGGGGC
>CAXUFI010000370.1:0-2729 GCA_964250245.1 uncultured bacterium | reverse complement strand
GAAGCCGCGGAGCGCTTCGTCATGGGCCGAAGCGTGGGGTAGGAGCGCTGCCGAATCCCGCATAAGGGCCAGACTCGCTTCTCCCCCTAGCGGCGGCGCGCCCCTTCGCGCACCGCTCCCTTCGCCTGGATGACGACCGTCGATGCTCGACCTCGCGCTGCTGCGCCGCGACCCGAATTACGTTCGCCGCGCCGCCGAGCGGCGCGGTGCGAGCGCCGCCTTCGTCGACGACGTCCTCGCCCTCGACGCGCGGCTGCGCGCGGCGCGCACCGCCACGGAACACTTGAAAGCCGAAAAGAACGTGTTGACCGCGCGCATCTCGCAGGCGGCGGATCGCGGCGCCGAAGCGCGGCGCTTGCGGCCCGAAATCGCCGCGCTCGATACGCGCATCGCGACGGCGAGCGAGACGTTGCCGCCGCTGGAAGCGAGCGTCGCGGCCGCGCTCTCGGACGTGCCGAATCTGCTCGACGACGCGGTGCCGAGCGGCGCGGGCGAAGCCGACAACGTCGTCGTGCGCGAGTCGGGTCCGGTGCCGCGCGCCGGCTTCGAGATGAAGCCGCATTGGGAGCTCGGCGAAACGCTAGGCATCATCGATTTCGAACGCGCGGCGAAGCTCTCGGGGAGCCGCTTCTCCATCTTACGCGGCGCAGGCGCCCGGCTCTCGCGCGCCCTCGCCGCGTTCTTTCTCGCGCGCGCCGGCGAACGCGGCTACGTCGAGATCGTGCCGCCCTATCTCGTAACGCGCGAGACGATGTGGTCGACGGGGCAGCTCTCGAAGTTCGCCGACGCGATGTTCCGCGACGTCGACGGCGAGCTGTTCATGATTCCGACGGCCGAAGTCCCGCTCACGGCGCTGCACCGCGACGAGATCTTGCCGCCCGAAACGCTGCCCTTGCAATACACCGCGTATTCGCCGTGCTTCCGCAAAGAAGCGGGCGCCGCCGGCAAAGACACGCGCGGCTTAATTCGCGCGCATCAATTCGAAAAAGTCGAACTCGTCTGGCTGTGCGCGCCGGAGCGTTCGGCCGAAACGCTGGAACGCTTGACGGCCGATGCGACGGCCCTGCTCGACGAACTCGAATTACCGTACCGGGTGATGCTGCTCTGCGCCGCGGACGTCGGCTTTAATTCCGCGATGACGTACGATCTCGAAGTGTGGCTGCCCGGGCAGGAGGCCTATCGCGAGATCAGCTCGTGCTCGAATTGCACCGATTTTCAAGCACGCCGCGCGCAGATTCGCTTCCGCCGCGAAGCGAAAGGGAAACCGGAGCTCGTCCATACGCTCAACGGTTCCGGGTTGCCGATCGGCCGGACGCTGGCCGCGATTCTCGAGAATTACCAGCAGCCCGACGGCGGCGTCGTTGTGCCGCGCGCGCTCGTGCCGTATTCTGGATTCGCAACGATCGCAAGCGACGGCAGCGTGCGCTGACGCGAACGCTTCACGTCCACGCCTGAACCAGCGGCGCGGTCTTCGCGACGAGCCGGCGCACCGAATCGTCGATCGCGTAACGCTCGATCTCCGCGAGCGGCACCCAGGCGACCGCGTGCGACTCCGCGCTCGCGCGCGGCTGCTCCCCGGGAGCGGCGAAGAACGCGAAGCGGACGTCGAAGTGCAGGTGCGCGCGCTCCTGGCCGTGCCGCGGAATCGCGTGGACGTCGACGTCGAAGATGGAGTCGCTCGCCGTAACGAGCGACGCCAAGCCCGACTCTTCGCGGGCCTCGCGCAGCGCGACCCGGCGAACGTTGCGGTCCCCGTCGGCGTGGCCGCCGAGCTGCAGCCACTTCCCGAGTTTACGATGATGCGTCAGCAGCGCGAACCTGCCGCTCCGGTCGACGACCCACGCGGAGCCCGTCACGTGACCCGGTGCGAGCGTCCGCTCGAACGCGTCGTCGCCGTACTCGGCGAGAAACGAGCGCAGCCGCGCGACCATCCGCGCCTCCGCCTCGTCGACGGGAACGTAGGCCGCGAGTTCGTCGCGCAAGGCGGGCGGCGGCCGATCGAGCATCGACCGGCGTTTGCAAGCGACGCGTACGTTCGTCCTTCCGGCGGCGCTGCGCCGCGTTCGCGTTGGGCTCCGAGTCGGCGTTACTCCGTGCTGCTGCCGTCCTGAGCGCCCGGTTCGAACTCGCCCGCCCGATATCCGAACCGGTTCAACAGATCGGTGAGCGCGGCGCTGATGCCGGTTCGGCGCGGATCGTGCGGACTCGCGGCGCTAGCATAGATCTCATTGAGCGAGCAGTAATACCATAACGTATGAAGCCTCTTCGGCTCGGGCGCGCTGAAGCGCGCCCATATTTTCTCTTGAATGCGCAGCGAATCGGCGTAGATCGCCCGCAAATTGTGAAGCTTGTCGGCCGCGCTCACGAGCATCGTCGAAGCGCCGGCGCTTCTGAGATGCGCGATGTAGTCCCGTTTGCGCTTTAACCATGGCGGCTTCTCCTGGCCGATGCCGGGCAGAGCGTCGATACGGCATCGACGATCATCTCGACGATGCCGAACGAACCGGGTGTCAGCCGCGAGAGTAAGAGGTTTAATGTCTATGACACTTAGGTTGAACGTTAGAGTGACGTGATGGTGACCGAGCCGTTGCCTCCGCCCGTAGCGAGGCTGAACATCGGGTTCGCCCCGGCGTCGAAAGACGTGCCACCCGCGCCGCCGCTCTGGGCCCCGGCGTAGCTGCCACCGTCGCCGCCGGTGTAACCGCCGCCGCCTCCGCCTCCTCCGGCAG
>CAXUFI010000369.1:0-2736 GCA_964250245.1 uncultured bacterium | reverse complement strand
GACGTCGGCTTTGCTATGATGAGCGGCATGGACGCCGCGGGCGAGGCCGCCTCGCCCGCGGCCGTCACCATAATGGGCAGCGGCGCGACGGCGTTCGCGCGCTCCGCGCCGACCGCGTAGACGTTCGCAATGCCGAACTCGTCGCTCGCGAACTTCACGAGCGGTTCGATGCAACAGCGCGCGAAGCGCGCCAGCAGGTCGCCGATCGGCGGGTCGTCGAGGCCGGCGAGATCGAGCGCGATCCCGGCGTCGAGCGCGCGGAAACGGACGCCGTTGCCGTCGCGCTGCAGGAGCTCTTGCACGCCGTGCGCGAGCGCGAACGCGAGCGACGGCCCGGCCCCGAGGCCGTTGGTGATCGGGGTCGCGAACGGCACGTATTGCGGCACGTCGGCCCGGCCGACGGCGACGACGTCGAGCGGCAGCCAGACCGTCTCACCGCTCGCATACCGGGTCCCCGCGAGCCAAGCGAGGGGCGTCGCGCCGGTAACGTCGCTGCCGGCGGGGAGGCCGAGCGTCGCCGGGTGGACGACGTTCGCGGGCCCGGCGCTACGCGCGAGTTCGTCGTAGGATGCCCGGCGCCGCTCGCGGCCGGCGAGCGCCGCGTGCGCGTGCACCATCTCGCTGAGTTCCCCGAGCGCGCCGAGCAGCGCGGCCGCATCCGTCGGCCCGTAACTGTGACCGTGATGGATCGCGCCCGACCCGTCGCCCGCGAAGAAGACGGCCTTCCACGTCGGGATCCCCGTGCGATCGAGCGCGGTAATCGGGAAAACGAGTAACTCACCCGGCGGCAGCGCGCGGGCATACGCTCGGGCGGCGTCGGAGGCGCCCGCGGCTTCGAAGACGGCGTTCACAACGCGACCGGCCGCGTCGACGGGCGCGAGGTCGCGAGTTCGTCGAAAAACGCGAGCAGCCGCTCGCGCCCGAGCGGGGCGTAATCGAACGTCGTAAAGGTGTGCGCGAACGAGCACGCGGCGAGCACGTCGCGATAGTGCCGGATCTCGTTACGCGTCAACGGAATTTCCTTGTGATACGCTTTGTGAGCGCTGACGGCGATGGCGTTGCCTCGCGCATCGTGGTCGATCTTAATCGCGTCGCCGCAGAAGATCGCTTGCAAGCCGGCGACGTGCAGGAGCGCGTGACCTTCATAGTGTCCGCCGAGATGGCGCAGCGTGACGCCGGGTGCGAGTTCGATTTCGTCGTCGTAGGGAAGCGTCACGCGAAACGCCTTGCTCCAGGCGAGGCCGTCCTTATGCAGCGCGAGTTCGGGCGCGAAGTGATCCTGCAACTGCCATAGCGCGCCGCAGCCGTGCGGATGCGATGCGCTCGCGAATCGCACGCCGCCGAGTTCGGCGATGCGCGCGAGGGCGGCCGCGTCGTGCCAGGCCGCGGCTTCGAACGCGATATTCCCCTCGGGACGAACGACGAGCCAGCCCGTCCCCCCGAGTCCGATGGCGGGCGTCGTGGTGAAGCCGTACACGCCCGGCAGCGGCTCGGCGTACGCCGTCCGCACGCGCGCCGCCACGGCGCCGGTCTCGGCGAACGACCAGCCGTCGGGCGGCAGATCGTTGCGAACGTCGCTGCAGACGGGGCACGCGGCCGGCACGCCGAACCAGCGCTGCCAAAAGCCGCAATGCTCGCAAGCGTAACCGCTCAGCGGCATGCCGTCGCCTCCGGCGGTGCGAGCGGCGCATCGAGCAGCGACTCCAGCACGCGCATCGCAGCGCGCTCGCGCGCCGCGCGCTCGGCACCGAGCCGTTCGCCCGCGAGCACGGCGGCCGTAAACGCTCGCGCGAGCCCGGTAAACGGCGAACGCTCCGGATCCGCGTACGCGAGCGTCCGGGTCCGGCCGTCGGCCGCCGCCGTGAACTGCAGCGTTCCGCCCGGCGTCTGGCCCATCGTATCGTCGGCGACGGCGAGCCCGCGCGTGCCGACGAGTTCGAGCCGCCGCCGCGGCAACGTTTCGGGATGGTTGTACGCGACGTGCAATTGCGCGAGCACGCCGCCCCGCGTCCGCGCGACGATCATCGCACCGTCGTCGACGTCGTAGTCGTGCACGCGGTACTGCAGGAGCGCGTGCGCCGTCTCGATTTCGTCGTCGAGCAGCGCGCTGAGCAAGTCGAGGCCGTGCGGCGCCAGATCGACGAGCGCGCCGCCGCCGGAGCGGCGCGGGTCGACGCGCCAATTATCTTTCGACCACGCCGGATCGAGCCAGCACGCGTAGACGATTCGGACGGCCGCGACGATCCCGAGTTCGCCCGAACGCACGAAGTCGCGCAGCCGCTCGTGCGCGGGATGGTACCGCTGATCGTAAGCGGTGGCATAGAGCACGCCCGCCGCGCGGGAGGCGGCGAGCATCGCTTCGGCGTCGGCGACCGTCGTCGCCATCGGCTTCTCACACAGCACGTGCTTGCCCGCGCGCGCCGCCTGTTCGACGAGCGCGCGATGCGTGTGGTTCGGCGTCGCGACGTACAGCACGTCGAAGTCCTCGCCGGCCAGCAGCGCCGCCACGTCGGCGTAGGCCGCGAGTCCGCGCTCGCGGGCCGCGCTCCGGGCGCCGGGATCGGGATCGCAGACGGCGAGCAGTGCACCGTTCGCGAGCGCTCGCAGCGCGGGCTCGACGTACGCTCGCGCGACCCAGCCGTAGCCGGCGAGCGCGTAGCGCACGCGCCCGTTCACCATCGCGCCGGCAGATCGACGAGTTCGCGGGCGCGCGCCCAGGCGCGAATCCGTTCGCTC
>CAXUFI010000368.1:0-2740 GCA_964250245.1 uncultured bacterium | reverse complement strand
GCCAGCAGGGTACGCTGACACGCGTGTGGACCAAGCGCGGCACGCGGCCGCGCGCGGCCGCGGCGACGGCGCCCCGTTCGTCGGCGCCCTGCAGCGCGCGAAGTTCGCGCGCGCAGAGGTGCGCCGCGACGCTGATGAGGCCTTCGGCGCCGAGCGCCAGCGCCGGTAGAAATAGATAATCGTCGCCCGACCAGAAGCGGAACCCGTCCGGCCGCGCGCGCAAGATGGCCGCGAACTGAGCGATATCGCCGCTGGACTCCTTTACGCCGGCGATATTGCCGTGGCGCGCGGCGAGTTCGAGCAGGGTCGCCGGCAGCATGTTGGCGCCGGTGCGGGCCGGGATGTTGTAAACGATGACGGGCAGCGCCGTCGCCTCGGCGAGCGCGCCGAAGTGCAGGAGCATCCCGTCTTGCGTGGGCTTGTTGTAGTAGGGCACGACCGCCAGGATCGCGTCGACCCCGAGCGCTTCGGCGCGCTTCGTCAGCTCGACCGAATGCCGCGTGTTATTGCCGCCGGTGCCCGCGACGATCGCGGCGCTCTCGCCGACCGCGCGCTTACAACGGGCGAAGAGCTGCAGCTTCTCGTCATCGGTGAGCGCCGGCGCTTCGCCGGTCGTGCCGCAGACGACGAGGCCGTCGTTGCCCTCGGCGACGAGATAGCGTGCCAGGCTCTCGGCGGCGTCCAAATCGACCTCGCCGCGCGGGCCGAACGGCGTCACCATCGCCGTGAGCAGCGACCCGATTCGCGGAGCCCGGCCGGGGAGCGTCACGAGCGGCCGCCCGCGGTCATCTCGGTCGGGGTCACGGTCTGCCGGCCTAAGCGAAAGGCGTCGTGCATCGTTTGCTCGGCGCGCGCGACCTCTTCTTCGGGGACGAGCACGGAGATCGTGATGTTCGAATCGGTCGAATGGATGATTTCGACTTCCGCCGCCGAGAGCGCTTGCACGACCCGGTACATCACGCCGGAGACGCCGCGCATGCCGGCGCCGACGATCGACAGTTTCGCGCAATGTGCCCGAACGCGCAGCGCCATATTGAGCCCGGCGAGGTCGGTCCGGACGACCTCGATTTTCTCGCTATCGACGATGAAGAACACGCCCGCGTTATTGACGTTGATCATATCGACCGAAACGTCGCTCCCGGCGAGCCGGCGGAAGATCTCGACTTCCAGTTCGCGCCGCTGGCTGAGATCGTCGATCTCGCCCTGGATGACGCGCACGAACGTCACGCCGCGCAGCGACGTGATGCCGGTAACGGGGTGGACGCGATCGGGCTTATGCCCTTCGTCGATCGTCGTGCCGATGTTCGAGCGCAGGCCCTTGACGACGTACGGCGTTTCCGACATGCGCGCGAGATCGGCCGCTTTGGCATGCATGACCTTGGCACCGTCGGAGGCGAGCTCGACCATCTCGGCATAGCTGACGCGATCGAGCGCGTGGGCACCCGCGACGCGACGCGGGTCGCCCGTCATCACGCCGCTGACGTCGGTGTAAATCTCGACCTCGACCGAGCCGAGCGCTTTGCCGAGCGCGACCGCGGAGAGATCCGTACCGCCACGGCCGAGCGTCGTGACGGCGCCGTTTTCCGTCACGCCTTGGAACCCCGTGATGACGGGGATGATGCCGCGTTCGAGCGCCGCGACGACGTTGACCGGCTCGATCCGCAAGATGTTGGCATCGCCGAAGCGGGCATCGGTGATGAAGCCGGCCTGCGCGCCCGTCATCGCCTGCGCGTCCGCACCCCACGACGTCAAGAGTTCGGCGAACACCGCGCACGCGAGCGCTTCACCGCACGACAACAGCAGGTCGCGATTAGGACCGCCCCGGCTCGGGCCGAACATCGCGAGCAGCGAGTCCGTCGCGTAAGGATCGGGGGCGCGGCCGATCGCCGAACACAGCCCGACGGGTGCGGCGCGGCGCTGCCGGGCCGCGAGGACCCGCGAGGCGGCGAGCTCGCGCAGTTCGGGCGTCGCGAGCGAACTGCCGCCGAACTTCTGAACGATCGTCTTCATGCTCGTACCGGTTGGAAGCGGCCGGCCGCGATGAGAAGTTCGAGGATCTGCACGGCGTTGGTCGCCGCTCCTTTCCGCACCTGATCTCCGACGAGCCAGATTTGAAAGCAGCGCCGGGAACCCGCTTCGGCACGCAAGCGCGCCACATGCACGAGATCCTGGCCTTCCACGTCCCGCGGCGTGACGACCCCCGCGCCGTGATAGACGACGCCGGCGGCGCATTCGAGCGCCGCCGCCAACTCGGCGACCGACGTCTCGCGCTCCGTTTCGAAGAACACCGCTTCGCTATGCGCGTAGCGCACCGGGACGCGAACCGCCGTAGCCGCGACGTGAAGCTCCGGCAGCCCGAGCATCTTGCGCGTCTCGGCCGCGATCTTTCGCTCTTCGCCCGTGTCGCCGAATTCGTCGAACGAGCCGACCTGCGGCACGACGTTGCGAAAGATCGGCGCGACGAACGGCGACGGCTCCGGCGAGGCCGCTCGTTCTTCCGCGGCGAGCGCGTCGAGCCCGGCGCGCCCCGCGCCGCTGACCGCCTGATACGTCGCGACGCGCACGGAGCGCAGCCCCGCCGCGCGCACGATCGGCGCGAGCCCGACGCAGAGTACGATCGCCGTGCAATTGGCGACGGGAAAGATGCGGTGCTCGGGCCGGACGGCGCCGGGATTGACTTCGGGCACGACGAGCGGCACGTCGTCGCCGAGCACGAGCGGAAAGCGTCCGCGGCGCCGCA
>CAXUFI010000367.1:0-2744 GCA_964250245.1 uncultured bacterium | reverse complement strand
CGCTTACGGTGCGCGCGTGAAGACGCACACGGACTACCTCGTGATGAACACACGCGAGCGTTACGAGATACGCGACATCACGGATGAGGTGGCGCGCATCGTCGCCGCGTCGAAGATCGACGACGGCATGGTGCTCGTAAGTGCGATGCACATCACCGCTAGCGTCTTCGTGAACGATCACGAGCCCGGCTTATGGTCCGACATCATGACGTGGCTCGAAGGGCTCGCGCCGGCGAAGCCCGATTACGCGCATCATCGCACGGGTGAAGACAACGCCGACGCGCATCTCAAACGGCTGTTGCTCGGCCACCAAGTGCTCTTGCCGCTTTCGAACGGCCGGCTCGATCTCGGTCCGTGGGAGCGGGTTCATTACGGCGAATTCGACGGCCGCCGCCCGAAGCGGCTCGTCATCAAGGTAATGGGCGGTTAAGCGGCGGGCCGGATCGCGACGGCCCGCACGCCGTCGCTCGCATGCGCGGCGAAGCGCTTGAAGTTTTCGAAGAATAGCGCCGCGAGCTTCTTCGCCTGCGCGTCGTAGGCCGCCGAGTCGCGCCACGCGTTGCGCGGGTTGAGGACCCCCGGCGGCACGCCGGGGACGCCTTTGGGGATGAGGAGGCCGAAGAACGGCTCAGGTTCGAACTCGGCGCCGCCCAGCGACCCGTCGAGCGCGGCGTTGACCAGCACCCGAGTGTGCGCGATCGACATGCGCTCGCCGACGCCGTAAGCGCCCCCCGTCCAGCCGGTGTTGACGAGCCAGCACGTAACGCCGTGCTCGGCGATGCGTTCGCCTAGGAGCTTCGCATAGACCGTCGGATGGTGCACCATGAACGGTGCGCCGAAACACGCCGAGAACGTTGCGGCCGGTTCCGTCACGCCTTGTTCCGTGCCGGCGACTTTCGCCGTGTAGCCGGAAAGGAAATGGTACATCGCCTGTTCGGGCGTCAACCGCGAGAGCGGCGGCAAGACGCCGAACGCATCGGCCGTCAACATCACGATCGTTTTCGGATGACCGGCGGTCAAGCCGGGCACGACGTTGGGGATGAAACCGATGGGATAGGCGGAGCGGGTGTTCTCGGTCTTCGCTTCGCTCTCGAGATCGAGCGCGCGGGTGGCCGGGTCGACGACGACGTTTTCGAGCACCGCGCCGAACCGGTGCGAGGCCGCCCAAATCTCCGGTTCGGCCTTCGGCGAGAGGCGGATCACCTTCGCATAGCAGCCGCCTTCGAAGTTAAAGACGCCGTCTGCGGACCAGCCGTGCTCGTCATCGCCGACGAGCGGCCGTTTCGCATCGGCGGACAGCGTCGTCTTACCCGTTCCCGAAAGACCGAAGAAAATCGCCGCGTCGTTACCGGCGCCGATGTTCGCCGAACAGTGCATCGGCAAGACGCCGCGTAACGGCATCAGATAATTCATGAGCGTAAAGACGGACTTTTTAATTTCGCCCGCGTAGCGCGTGCCGCCGATGAGCACGAGCTTGCGGGCGAAATTGATGAGTATGAACGTCCCGCTGCGCGTGCCGTCGCGTTGCGGCTGCGCCACGAAGTCGGCCGCATCGACCACGGTGAAGTCCGGCGTGAAGTCCAGCGGGGAGCCGTCGGGCGTTAAGAACAGATTTCGGGCGAATAACGATTGCCACGCATACTGCGTAACGACGCGGATCGCTAAGCGATACCCGGGAGCGGCGCCGGCGTAGGTGTCGAGTGCGTAGAGCTCCCGCTGCGCGAGATACGCGGCGACGCGCTCGAACAGCGCATCGAACGTGCCGGCGTCGATCGCGACGTTGGTCGCGCCCCAATCGATGTGCGTTTCGCTGCCCGCTTCGCGCACGAAGAATTTGTCCTTCGGCGAGCGCCCGGTATGCTCGCCCGTGGCGACGACGAACTGGCCGTCGGCGCCGAGCTCACCCTCGTTACGGCGCAACGCGTGTTCGTAGAGCGCCGCGACCGGCAGATTACGGTAGATGCTCTTCGCCGCAGAGAGGCCGAGCGGTTGCAGTTGAACGCGGAAGTTCTCGTCGATCGGCGACAGCGTGAGCATGGCGTCTTACCTTTGCAGCGTCCGGAGCCCCGATTTTCTGAAGCTTCTCGCGCGTCGCCTTCCGCAGCAGGGCGTCTTCGACGCCCTAATTTTTCCGCGCGGGACGTCGGCGGCGCCCCGCTGATATTTCCCGCCGTCCCATCGCTTAAGTCCCGCTGTAATCGCGCTCGCCGCAGGAGCAGGCGCACGGTTCGCGCGGTCGCGCCGTGCGGAGGCGGGGCTTCCGGCGAACGCGAACGCGGGGCGACCATGCGATCACCCGCTATCGCGTTTGCGTTAACGCTCGCGTTTACGATGCCCGGCTCGTTCGCGCGCGCCGCCGATACCGGCGGGATCGCGATCGGGACCTTGCCGAGCGGTCCGCTCGACGCCATAACCGACGTCGGCGGCGTTCTCGTCGGCCAGGTAACGAAAATCGCCGGAGCGGCGGGTCCGCTCGTCCCCGGTACGGGGCCGGTGCGCACCGGCGTCACGGTCGTGCTGCCGAACGACGACCCCTGGACGAAGCGCGTCGCGGCGGCCACGTACGATCTCAACGGGAACGGCGAAATGACCGGCGCCCACTGGGTCGACGAGGCGGGGTTTCTCGAGGTCCCGATCGCGCTTACCAACACGCTCGACGTCGCTCGTGTCGACGACGGCGTCATCGATTGGCTCGTCGAGCGGCACCCGCAGATCGGCGTCTCCGACGACGTGCCGTTGCCGGT
>CAXUFI010000366.1:0-2752 GCA_964250245.1 uncultured bacterium | reverse complement strand
AGCCGAGCCCGTCCCCGGCCACGACCGCCGTGCCGACGCAACCGCCGATCATCGTCGATCCGCCGAATACGGGCGTGGCGCCGGGCGGCTCGCAGACGCTGCACGTGATGCAAGTTCTCGGCACCGTTACCGTCACCGTCGCGAATCCGGCGATCGCGAGCGCCGTTTACGATCCGGGTTCGCAAGAATTGACGATCGCCGGCAAGACGATCGGCACGACGACCGTGACGGTCGCGGATGCGCGGGGACTCAGCCGCGACGTCGGCGTGCGCGTCGCCTATCCCGCGGGCGCGCTCGCTCCGGCGACCACCGTTCGCATCACCGGTAATCCGGCGACCGCGCTCTTCGTTCGCGATCAGGCGATTGCGGCGGCGGTCGCCGGCGTCAGCTTACGGCCGGGCGCGGCAGTCGTAACGGCGCCCGACTCGGTGAACGTCGCCGCTCCGCTGCTCGTCGACGATATCGCGAGCGTCGACGTGCCGTTGATCGTGCAGGGCGATTCATACTTTACCGTGCAGGGCACGACGCGCGTGCGCGTCGAGAATTTCGCTCAGCCGGCGATCTCGCCGCAATCGTTACTCGTCAGCGACTTTCCGGAGCGGCTGAGCGAGAACGGCGTTTTATTTACCGCCGATCTCACGGCGAGACAAGTCGAACGCTTTCTTTACTACCATTACAATCCCGCCGGACAGCCCGATCGGCGCATCGTGCTCAAGGTGCAGAACACGTCGCCGCAGCCGGCACTCGTGCAGTTCATCACGGGCGCCGCCGGACCAGACACGAACGAGATGCAGGTCGGCCACCTTTCGACGCAGCGCTTCCTCGTGCGCCGGGCACAGAACGAAGGCGCGGTCATCTCGATTCCGGGCGCGTCCACGGTGACGCTCGCGCAGCAGCCGCTACCCGCAAAGACGATCGTCAGCGCGCTCTTGCAATTGCACGAGATCGAAGGCGCGCCGCTGCACCTGACGCTCGTCGCTCAGAACGCGAGCGATCCCGTCGACGGCCCGATTCCGTCCTCGGCGTTGCTGGTCGGCGACGTGCCGCACGCGCGCGGCGTGTACCCGATTCCGGAATTCTTTTTCGATTACAGTTACGATGCCGAAGGTTCGGATCTCGAGATACCGATCGGGCAGATCCCGCTCCCGAACCTCGTGCGCGGCCAAACCTTGGCCGGCGATTACGGCGTGTTGCAATCCGTGACGGTGCGGATCGTGAATAACGATCGCCGCAACGCACGTCAGATCGCGCTGTATGCGAGCCCGCGTGGCGGCCGGGCCACCGGAACCTTCATCATCGACCGCGTGCTCGTGCAAGCGCACGCGATGCCGCCCTACGGCCATTTCAAATTGCGGCAGTACACCGTGCCGCCGGGCAGCTTCGTGCGCACGGAGATCGTGACCATGCCCGAGGGCGGCTCGTCCTATCCGTTGCGCCTGGTCGTCGCGCCCGACGACGGCAGCGCGGCGCCGGGCTCGAGCAATTCGCCCGTATATTGATCGCACGAAGCACGTGGGCGGTATCGCTCGTAGCCGAGGTGGATGAAATTACATTGAACCCGGTCCGAATTCGGCGGCCGAATTCAAACACTGCGGAAAGTCGGGTAAAGCTCGACGGGCCCTAGAGTCGGGTATAATGCGCGGATGAGTCAGGAACGTAGTTCGACGGCCGTCGCGAACGCGCGGCAGGCCGCTTATCCGATCCACCCGATGTTTCTCGAGCGCTGGTCGCCGCGCGCCTTTACCGGGGAGCAGATTCCCGAAGCCGAGCTCATGACGATTCTCGAGGCGGCGCGCTGGGCGCCCTCGTCGTACAACTCGCAGCCCTGGCGCTTTATTTATGCTCGCCGCGAGACCGCGCACTTCGAAAAACTGCTCGATCTTCTAGTGCCCTTCAACCGCAGTTGGGCCGACAAGGCGGCAGCGCTGATCTTCCTCGTCTCAAATTCCCTCATGCGGCCGCCCGGCTCCGATGCGGACGTCCCTTCATACAGTCATTCACTCGACGCCGGTACCGCTTCCGGCTACCTGGCGCTGCAAGCGAACCTGCTCGGCTGGTACGCGCACGGCATGGTCGGCTTCGACAAGGAGAAGGCGTTTACGGAGCTGCACGTGCCCGTCGGCCACCGCGTCGAGGCCGCCTACGCGATCGGACGTAAGGGCGAGCCGGACCAATTACCGGAGGCCGTGCGCGGCCGCGAGTTTCCGAGCGACCGGCAGCCGCTGACCGAGCTGGCATTCGAGGGCAACTTTCCGGGCGGCGCGCAAACATGACGAGCCGTGCCGAAACGCCGGAGAGCGCCGCGCAGCCGGCGACGCTCGATCCGGCTGCGGGGTACGTGACGATCATCAATACGTACGCGGTGGCGCCCGAACGCGCAGAGGAACTGCTCGACGCGCTCACGCAGGCGACGGCCGAGACGCTACGATACGTGCCCGGTTTCGTTTCCGCGAATCTGCATCTAAGCCTCGACCGTACGACGGTCGTGAATTACGCGCAATGGCGGACGCGTGAGGCGATTACCGGCGCCGCCGCCGACCCCAAGGTCGCACAGGCTATCCGCGACATCGCGCAAATCGCAGGCTCATTTTCCCCGGTCTTTTACGAGCTGCGGAAGTCCCTAGCGGCGCACGACGCGTAAGCGCCGGTCACCCGTCGCGCGTCAGCGCCCTACGATACGCGGCTTCGACGAGCGCGGCGGAGGCTGCCCAGCCGAAGCGAGCGCCGGCCGCGGCGCGCCCGGCCGCGGCAG
>CAXUFI010000365.1:0-2754 GCA_964250245.1 uncultured bacterium | reverse complement strand
ATATCGCGCAGCTACGACGATCCGATCGAGGCTCGCGACGATGCGGCGGCACGCGGGATCACGCTCGCCGCGAGTTACGTCGCGGTCGCCATCGAGGCCGAGGGGCTCGAAGAAGCCAGCGCCGCGACGAAGGTCGGCGACTTGCGCCGCTTGACGCTCGAAACGCTACGCTCCGGCACGGGCGAGATCGTCGTGCTCGAACGCGGCGGCGGCTTCGTCTTCCTCTGCCCCGCTCCGCTCGAGATCGACGCGGCCAACGCCCGCACGGCGGCGACGCTCATCCCGCGCGCGGTCGCGAAAGCGCACTTTACCGCCAAGATCGTGGGCGGCGTCGGCCGTCCGGCGGAAGCCATCGCGGCCTACCGGACGGTCGAAGAGGCGCGCGAGTCGATGTTCATCGCGCGCCGGCTCTTCGGCGGTTCCCGCGTGATGCCGTACGACGATCTCGGCGTCTATCCGCTCCTGCTGCGCGGCGGCACCTCGCAAACCGATTTGCGCGCCTTCTCCGATCGCGTGCTCGCGCCGCTGCGCGCCTACGATGAAAAGCACCAGACCGAGCTCATCCGGACCTTACGCTTGTATTTCGACGTCGGACAGAACGTCAAGACGGCGGCGGCGGAACTCTCGGTACATCGCCATACGGTCTTCTATCGGCTGCGTCAGATCGCCGAAATCAGCGACCACGATCTCGACTCCGCGCACGACCAACTCACACTGCGAACGGCGATGGCGATCGATGCACTCAATTCTCACGAACGGTAGAGCGGCGACCAAACGCGACGTGCTACGCAGCGCGAAGGACCGCGGCGTCCGCTTCGTGCGTCTCTCGTTCGTCGATATCCTCGGAATCAATAAGAACGTGACGGTCCCCATCGCCGAACTCGAACGCGCGATCGAAGGCAAGGTGACGTTCGACGGCGGCTCCATCGACGGCTTCGTGCGCGGCGAAGAAGCCGATATGATGCTGCTGCCGGACCTCTCGACGTTCGCCGTCTACCCGTGGACGGTCGACGGCCTCGTCGAAGCTCGCCTGATCTGTAACATCGCAACCCCCGACGGCGAGCCCTTCGAGGGCTGCCCGCGCACGACGCTCGAGCGTGCGCTCGAAGACGCGCGGGACGTCGCAGCCGACATCGGCAGCGGGCTCGAAGTCGAATTCTATCTCTTCGACGTCGGCTCGGACGGCGCGCCGCGCACCACGTCGAACGACGTCGGCTCGTATTTCGACATTAACGAGTCGGATCGCGGCGAGACCGCGCGGCTCGCGATCGTCACGGCGCTCGAGTCGATGGGGCTCGCCATCGCGAGCGCGCATCACGAACACGGTGCGGGCCAGCACGAGATCGATATCAAAGAGGTCGGGCTGCTCGCGGCGGCCGACGCGCTCGTCACGACGCGGACGGTCGCCAAGCACGTCGCGGCGCGCAACGGTCTGCACGCGACGTTCATGCCGAAACCGACCGAAGAACTCGCCGGCAGCGGCGTGCACGTCTACTTCTCCTTACCGCGCGATGCGGACCAGGCGCCGCCGGACCACGGCAGCCTCGCCGAAGAGACGCTGTTCGCGATCGGCGGGTTGCTGCGTCACGCGCCCGCGTTTACCGCAATTTGCAATCCGACGGTTAATTCGTATAAGCGGCTGGTCGCCGCGTGGGACGCGCCGATCTACACCGTGTGGTCGCAGCGCAGTGCCAATTCACTCGTCCGCGTACCGACGCCGCAAGACGGTAAAACGCTCATCGAAGTCCGCAGCGCCGACCCCTCCTGCAATCCGTATCTCGCCTTGACGGTCATGCTCGCGAGCCTCACGCAAGGCATCCGCGGGCACGTCCTTCCCGGCGATCCGTTTACCGGCTCGACGTACGAACTCGACGAGCGCGAGCGCGGCCGGCGGCGCATCCGCACCCTGCCGAAATCGCTGCGGCAAGCGTTGACCGAACTCGACGGCGATCCCGTCGTCCGCGGGGCGCTCGGCGACCATATCTATCACGCCTTCCGCGACGCGAAGACCGCCGAGTACGACCGTTACCGGCGCGCCGTGCACCCGTGGGAGCGCGACGCGTACCTGCGGATCTACTGAGCGGCGGCGGCGCGCAGGAGCGCCCAGGCGGCGGCCACGTCGTTCTCCGTCGTTCGTTCGTTACCGATCGCCAACCGGATGACGAGCCGCTCGTCGAGCCTCGTCGTCGAGAGGAACGCCTCGCCCGTCGCGTTCACGGCGGTCACGAGGCGCGCGTTGTGCTCGTCGACCGTCCGTTCGTCGCCGCCGGCTGCGGGCACGTGGCGGAAGCAAACCGTGGAGAGCGGGTGCGGGGCCGCAACCTCCCAGCCGGGCTCCGCGGCCACCCACTCCGCGAACGTCTGCGCGAGAGCGACGTGCGCGCGTAACCGGTCGCGCACACCGGCGACGCCGAGGTGCCGCAGCGCGAACCACAATTTCAGCGCCCGGAAGCGGCGCCCGAGCTGCAAGCCGTAATCCATGTAATTCCGGACGTCGTGCTCGGGAATCACGAGATAGTCGGCGGCGATGCTGAAGGTCCGGCGCAGCAATTCGAGATCGCGCACGTAGAGCACCGACAGGTCGATCGGGACGAAGAGCCACTTGTGCGGATTGACGACGACCGAATCGGCTCGCTCGCACCCGGCGAGCAGGTGCGCGAATTCCGGCACGATCGCGGCCGGCCCCGCGTACGCCGCGTCCACGTGCAGCCAGACGCCGTGCCGGCGGGCGACCGCCGCGATCTCGGTAAGGGG
>CAXUFI010000364.1:0-2759 GCA_964250245.1 uncultured bacterium | reverse complement strand
CCGCGGCCGGGACCGCACGACGGACGTCCTGAGCTTTCCGCTTTTCGAACCGTTCGCCGTACCGCGGGCGCCGCGGCCGGACGAACCGGAGCTGCTCATCGGCGACATCATCATCAGTGTCGACGTCGCGGCGCGCCAAGCGCGAGCGTATGGGGCCCCGCTCGCCGCCGAGATCGAACGCCTGCTGGTGCACGGGATCGCGCACCTGCTCGGGCACGATCATGAAGAACCGCGCGAGCGGGCGCGCATGCTGCGCCTGGAGCGGCGGCTCGCGGCAGCGATCGGCCTCGCTTGGCCCTACGCATGACGTCGGTCGCCCGGTGCGGAACTGCGCTCGGGATGCTGCCCGCGCGCCTGCCGCCGAAAGCGAAACGCGTCCACGCGAGCCCGCTCTGGGCGGCCTTCGATTACGCGTTTCAAGGCATCCTCTACGCGACCCGGACGCAGCGCAACATGCGCATCCACCTGATCGCCGCGTCGCTCGCCCTGTTCGCCGCGCTCTACCTGCGCCTCGAGCGCGCCTACGTCGCGGTCGTCGTCATCGCCATCGTGCTCGTCATCGCGCTCGAACTCGTCAACACCGCGATCGAGGCGGTCGTCGACCTGATGACCGTGGCCCATCATCCGCTGGCGAAGATCGCGAAGGACGCCGCGGCCGGGGCCGTCCTCGTCGCCGCGATGGGCGCCGTCATCGTCGGCTACCTCGCGTTCTATCAGGGCGTGACGGCGAGCGGCGCCAAAGTCACGGCCGCGATCTCGGGCGTCCCGCGCAACGAGGTCTTCGTGGCGCTCGCGATCGTCGGGGTCGCGACCATCTTTCTCAAGGCCTACGCGGGGAAACGCGGCACGCCGCTGCAGGGCGGGGCGGTATCGGGCCACGCCGCGCTCGCGTTCGCCGGCGCGACGCTGATCGCGCATCTCGGCCAGACGCTCGTGATCGCGCTGCTCGCCTACTTCCTGGCCTTCCTCGTTAGCCAGAGCCGCGTCGAGGGCGGCATTCACCGCTTCGGCGAGGTGGTCGCGGGCGCGGTCGCGGGGACGGCCATCACGGCCCTGCTCTACCTCATCGTCCGGGTATGAACTCCGGTGGCCCGTCGTCATTCCGTGCGTATGCTATAATGGCCCGAGTTTGAGCACCGACCCCCCGCCGCCGGCCCACGCGCCGGCGCACCGGCGCCGTTAATGGACGTCTTCGGCCGTCACCTCCCCGAAATCGTAGCCCTCGTGCTGCTCGTCGGGGGTGCCGCATTCTTCTCCGGCTCCGAAGCGGCGCTGATCTCGCTCTCGCGGTTGCGCGCGCACGGCATGGCCGAACGCGGCGTCAAGGGCGCGGACGCCGTCGTGCGGCTGCTCGAGGACCGTAATAAATTTCTGACGTCGATCTTGATCGGCAACACGGTCGTCTTGCTCGCCGCGGACTCGCTCGCGACGCTCATCTTCATCGAAGCCGGGGTCCCCGAACCCGCGGTCGTCTCGACGGTCGTCATGACGATCCTGCTGCTCGCGTTCGGCGAGATCATCCCGAAGACGATCGCCGTCGCGAATAACGAGGGCTGGGCCGTGCGGCTGGCGCCCTTCGTGGAGCGCACCGCTTGGGTCATGACGCCGGTCAACGCCGCCTTTTTATTTTTCACCAACTTCATTCTGCGGCTCTTCGGCGTCTCGCCCAAGGCGCGCGGCCCGTTCGTCACCGAAGAGGACATCCGCAATATCGTCAACGTCGGCGCGGAGCAGAAAGTGATCGAAGCCGAGGAGCGCGAGATGATCCACTCGATCATCCAGTTCGGCGATACGATCGTGCGCGAAGTGATGACGCCGCGGCCCGATATGATCTCCATCGCCGTCTCGTCCTCCGCGCGGCGCGCGCTCGATCTCGTCATCGCCGACGGTTATTCGAAATTGCCGGTCTACGAAGAGACGATCGACAACGTCATCGGCGTCGTACACGATCGCGAACTCCTGATCGCGCTCTCGAACGGCACCCTCGCGCAGACCCCGATCCGGACGCTCATGCGGCCGATCACGCTCGTCCCCGAATCCAAGCGGGTCTCCGAACTGCTGCGCGAGATGCAGCGCGGCAAGTTTTCCCTCGCCGTCGTCGTCGACGAGTACGGCGGGACGGCGGGGCTCGTGACGATGGAGGATCTGCTCGAGGAGATCGTCGGCGAGATCCGCGACGAGCACGATGAAGGGGAAGAAGAAGCGATTCGCATCGTCTCCTCCGACGAAGCGACCGTCGACGCGGGCACAAATATCGAAGACGTCAATGCGAAGCTCGGTCTGCACCTGCCGCACGAGGAATTCGAGACGATCGGCGGCCTGACGGTCGGCTTATTCGGCCGTCTGCCGCAGGAAGGCGACGAGATCGACGCCGGCTCGAACGTGCGCCTGCGGATCGATCGCACGCGCGGCCGCCGCATATTAAGCGTGCGCGTATTCATGAACGGCTCGACCAGTTCGTCCGACGGTGCCGCGCCGCCCGATACGCCGGTGCCGGAGTTCGATGCCGAACGCGTCTGACGACGACACGGCGCTGCTCGAGCGAGCCCGGCAGGCGCGCGAAGCGGCCTACGCACCGTATTCGCAGTTCCGCGTCGGCGCGGCGTTGCGCTGCGCCGACGGCACGATCGTCACCGGCAGCAACGTCGAGAACGTCTCGTACGGCTTATCGATGTGCGCGGAACGGACGGCGGTGTTCGCCGCCGTTGCGAGCGGACGGACCGCGTTCGCCGCCATCGCCGTGGCCGGGCCGCCCGGCC
>CAXUFI010000363.1:304-2763 GCA_964250245.1 uncultured bacterium | reverse complement strand
GTCGCCGCCTGTTCCAGCCGCACGACGGCGGGCTCGGCATACGGCACGAGCGCGCGCGCGGCGGCCGTCCCGCGGTCGGTCATCGTGTGGCGCGCGAGCATCTCGCGCAACGCGAAGAAGTCGAGCACCTCGAGACTGCGGGCATCGGCTAACTCGATCATCGGCCGCGCTCGCCGGAGATGGGCGCCGCCGACGCTCCGGGGTTGCAGAGATTCACGCTGCGTTTAACGAACGGGCGCCGAGTTTTCAACGCAGCGCGGCGCGCAATCGCTCTTCGGCCAGCTGCGGGTTGGCTTTCCCCCGGCTCTGCTTCATTACCGCCCCGACGAGAAAGCCCAACACCTTGGTTTTGCCCGCGCGGTAATCGGCGACGGTCTTTTCGTTGGCCGCGAGAATCTCGGTCACGAGCGCGTCGATCGCGGCGCCGTCGCTGACCTGACCGAGCCCTTCGGCCGCGACGATCGCGGCGAGCGGCTCGGTCAGCGTGACGCGACCGGCCGCGTCGAGCGCGTAATCGTCCGCGAGCCAAAAGCGTTCGAGCAGATCCTTAACGGTCTTCGAATTCAAGCCGCCGCCGTCGAAGGCCGCGACGATCTCCGCGAGCCGTGCGGGCGTTAAGCGCGCCGCCCCGAGCGCCGTTTGCGTCTCGTTCGCGAGCCGCGAGACGTCGCCGAGCAGAAAGTTCACGGTCGCCTGCGGCTTGGCGGTGAGCGCGACCGTCGCCTCATAGTAATCGGCGAACCCCGGCGTATCGACGATCTGCATCGCTTGGGCGACCGAGAGCTTCTCATCGCGCACGTACCGGTCGAGCCGCGCCTGCGGCAGGCCGCCGAGCCGTTCGCGCATCGCCCGCACGGCCGCCGGCGAAAACTCGATCGGCGGAAGATCGGGATCGGGAAAATACCGGTAATCGTGCGCTTGCTCTTTGTTGCGCATCGCATGGGTTGTGCCCGCAGCTTCGTCCCAGCCGCGCGTTTCCTGGACGACGCGTTCGCCGCTACCGAGCAGCGCCGCCTGACGCGCGACTTCGCTTTCGATCGCCCGCGCCACGGAGCGGAACGAGTTCATATTCTTTATCTCGGTCTTCGTGCCGTACTGCGCCGCGCCCACGGGCCGCAGCGACAGATTGACGTCGCAACGCAGCGAGCCTTCCTCCATCTTGACGTCGCTGACGCCGAGCGCGACGAAGGTCCGCTTTAACGCTTCGAGGTACGCGACGGCTTCCGCGGCGTTGCGAATGTCGGGTTCGGAGACGCACTCCATAAGCGGTACGCCCGCCCGGTTGAAGTCGACGAGCGTATGCGAACTGCCGGCGATCCGGCCGTCGCGACTCCCGGCGTGCGTCGATTTGCCGGTGTCCTCTTCGAGATGGATGCGCGTCAGCCGGCAGCCCCCGACGGTGCCGTCGGGCAGCAGGAACGGGACGCGGCCGCCTTGCGTGAGCGGCGTGTCGAATTGCGAGATCTGATAATCTTTGGGCATGTCGGGATAAAAATAGTTTTTACGATCGAATTTGGAGAACGCCGGAATCTCGGCCTCGAAAGCGAGCCCCGCTTTCACCAACAGCTCGATCGCGACCCGGTTCGGAACGGGGAGCGCGCCGGGCAAGCCGAGGCACACGGGACAGACGTTCGTATTGGGCTCCGCACCGAAGACGTTGCGGCAGCCGCAGAACATCTTCGTTTCGGTTTTAAGTTCGACGTGACACTCGATCCCGATCACCGTCTCGTATGCCGTGCCGGCGATGTCGATGACGCCGGGCGCCGCCTCCCGGACGAGGCTCACGCTTCGCTCCTCGCCCCGGCGGATGCGAGCGCCGGCAGCGGCGGGATGCGATGCGAGCGCGCGTGTTGCGTGCCGTGCTCGTAGGCATGCGCGATGCCGAGCAGCGCCGCGTCGCCGAAGAGCGGCGCGCTGAGTTCGAGACCGAGCGGTAACGGCAGCCGGCCGCCCGGCGGCGTCACGAAACCGCACGGGACCGAGAGCGACGGCAAGCCGGCGAGCGACATCGGGATCGTGTAATAGTCCATGAGGTACATGCTGACCGGATCCGCTTTCGCCGCAAATTCGAAGGCGGGCGAGGCCGCGGCCGGGCACGCGATGACGTCGCACTCCTCGAAGGCGCGGGCGAAGTCGCTGGCGATCAGCGTGCGCGCCTTCTGCGCGCGAACGTAATACGCATCGTAGTAGCCGCTCGAGAGCGCATGCGTGCCGATAAGGATCCGGCGTTTGACTTCGTCACCGAAACCGCGCGCCCGGGTGCGTTCGTACGTCTCGCCGACGTCCCGGCCCTCGACGCGCAAACCGTACCGCATCCCGTCGAAACGCGCGAGATTGGACGAGCACTCGGCGGGAGCGATGAGATAGTACGTCGCGATGCCGTGCTCGGCGGTCGGCAACGCGACCTCGACGAGTTCGGCGCCGAGCCGCTCGAGGTCCGCATACGCGCGCTCGTATAC
>CAXUFI010000363.1:0-294 GCA_964250245.1 uncultured bacterium | reverse complement strand
GCACAATGGCCGCGATCTGCAGCCTGGCACCCTGCGCCAGCTGCGCCGGCGTCGGCGCCGGCTCGAGCGCGCCGAGACCGAATTCACGCACGAGGCCGACGCGCACGCCGCGCAAGTCTTGGCGTAACCCGCTCGCGGCCCGGTCCACGGGACGCTCGACCGACGTCGCGTCCAAAGGATCTTTCCCCGCCATCGCCTCGTAACAGAGGGCCGCGTCCTCGACCGTCAGCGCG
The DNA here is from genome assembly GCA_964250245.1 of uncultured bacterium. Classification (GTDB taxonomy): domain Bacteria; phylum Vulcanimicrobiota; class Vulcanimicrobiia; order Vulcanimicrobiales; family Vulcanimicrobiaceae; genus CAXTIY01. The sequence continues at coordinate 61 of CAXUFI010000363.1, read as the reverse complement.
ATCGGCCCGATCTGGTCGAGGCTCGAAGCGAAGGCGATCAGCCCGTAACGGGAGACGCGGC
>CAXUFI010000362.1:0-2774 GCA_964250245.1 uncultured bacterium | reverse complement strand
CCCCGGCCTTCCGCCGCGTCACGCACGACCCACTGTCCTTTTCCGTCGTAACCGCCACGCGCCGTCTTAACGACGGCCGGGAGACCGGCCGCGGCGAGCGCCGCGTCCAGCGTCGCCGTATCGTCGACGGCGGCGAACGGAGCGACGGCGCAGCCCGCTTCGCGAATGAAGTTCTTTTCCAGCAGCCGGTCTTGCGTGATCCGCAAGACGTCGCCGCTCGGCCGGACGAGCCGGTGCTCGGCTTCGAGCGACCGCACGGAGTCGAGCGGAATGTTTTCGAATTCGTACGTCACGACGTCGCTGCGCGCGCCGAGTTCGCCGATGGCGCGCAGATCGTCGTAGGCGGCGACGATTTGCTCGTCGGCGATTTGCCCGGTCGGCGAGTTCGGGAGCGGCTCGAGCGTGACGACGCGGTATCCCATCCGCTTCGCTTCGAGGGTCAGCATCCGGCCGAGTTGTCCGCCGCCGAGGATGCCGATCGTTTCGATCATATGTCGAGCGCTTCGACGGCGGCGGCCGCGGCGGCGGTGCGTTCGCGCAGCCGGCGCAACAGGTCGTGATCTTCGAGCGCGAGGATGCGCGCCGCGAAGAGCGCGGCGTTGGCGGCATTGCCGATCGCCATGGTAGCGACGGGGACGCCGGCCGGCATCTGCGCGATCGACAGCAACGCATCGAGACCGCCGAGCGACGAGCCGCGGACCGGCACGCCGATCACGGGCAGGTGCGTCTTGGCGGCGGTCATCCCCGGCAGGTGCGCCGCGCCGCCGGCGCCGGCGATGATGACCCGTAAGCCGCGCGCGGCGGCGGTCGCGGCGTAATCGAAGAGCAGGTCGGGCGTGCGATGCGCGGAGACGACGCGCATCTCGTGCGGCACCTCGAGTTCGTCGAGGGTCGTCGAGGCCGCCCGCATCGTTTCCAGATCGGAAATGCTGCCCATGATGACCCCGACACGCGGCTGCGGCATAGCTCGTGCAGTTCGTGCGGCGCACGGAAGCGACCTCGACGGCGCGGGAAGGGACATTCGGCCGCACGAAAGAGACCCGACTTCGGCCGCGTTGGTAATCGAAAGGCTTATCGATGTTCTGCGGACATTGTGGCGGTGAGAATATCCGTAAGTTATCTTTGGTGTACGAGAGCGGGCTGACGTTCGTCAATACGTCCTCCCGCGGGGTCGGCGTTGCATCGGGGGGCGGTATCGGGATCGGCGTCGGCCGGACGAGGGGTTCCCATACGACCGCCACGGCCCAGCGAGCCGCTCCACCGCAGAAGAAGAAATACCTCGGCGCCGTCGTCGCGCTCATTATAACGCTCCTCATCGTCTCCGCTCATTTACCGGTATTCTTATTGGGTTCGTTGGTATGCGGCGTCATTATCTGGCAGCGGGTCTCGTTCAATCGCAACACGTGGCCGGCGCTATATAGCCGGTGGGACGCGGAGTATCTCTGCGAACGGTGCGGCAAGATGAGCGTGCCGGCGTCGAGCGTCAAACAAATTAAAGTGGTCGGGCAACCCGCGCTCGGCGACCCGAGCGCGCCGTCCTTGTCCTCCGAACCGCAGTAGAAGGCGCGAGACTCGCCGCCTTGCCCAGGGCGAGGTGCGCCGGCCGCACGCTCGCATCGGGCCCGCGGGGGCAAGCGCGATGCGGCGGCAGAAGCAGCCGGGATGGCGCGTTTCCGGCTCGGTGTAAATTATTGGCCGCGCACGAGCGCCATGGCGATGTGGTCGCGCTTCGATTCGGGCGAAGTCGACGAAGATTTCGCGCGGATCGCGGCGCTCGGGCTCGACGCCGTTCGCTTTTTCCTTTTGTGGCCGGCATTCCAGCCGCAGCCGGATCGCCTCGCTGCCACGGCGCTCGACGCCTTCGAGCGCGTCCTCGATTGCGCGCAGCGACACGGATTGCAAACGATGCCGGCGCTCTTCTGCGGCCACATGAGCGGCGTCAATTGGCTGCCGGAATGGACGCTCGATACGCGCGTGCCGAACGGCCGCTTCCGGACGCTCGTGGCGGACGGCCGCGAACTCCCGTATGGGATCGGCGACTTTTACGGCGGCGAGCTGCTCGTCGCGCAACGCCGCTTCGCGCGCGAAGCCGGTTTACGCGTGCGCGATCATCCGGCGCTCGCGAGCTGGGATCTCGGTAACGAGTTTTCCAACCTGCGCGAGCCGGCGACGCCGCGCGCCGCCGCGGATTGGAGCGCCGCGCTGTGCGCCGAACTCTTCGACGCTTCGCACGCTCCGGCAACGGGCGGCTTGCATGGCGAAGATCTGGAGCGGGACCGCCATATCCGGCCGTCCTCGATCGCCGCGCCCTGGACGTTCGCCACGATGCACGGCTATCCGGTGTATAGCGCGTTCGCGCGCGGGCCGGACGATCCCGAAGTCGTGCCGTTTCTCTACGAGTTGACCGCCGCGTGCACCGGCAAGCGGGTCGTCTTCTCGGAATTCGGTAATCCGACGTGCCCGGCGGACGCGGCGGCCTCCGGCGCGTTCGCCTGCCTTTCGGAGGACGCCATGGCGCGCTACGCGCGGGAGGTGCTCGAGCGCCTGCACGCGCGGGGCGCACTCGGCGCGTACTGGTGGTGCTGGGCCGATTACGCCCGCGAACTTGCCGGGGTGCCGCCCTTCGATCGCGCGCCGCACGAACTCACCTTCGGGCTCGTCCGCGCCGACGGCACGGAGAAGCCCGTCGCGCGGGCCCTGGCGGCGTTCGCGAGCGAGCGGCGCGAGGTGCTCGCGCCGCCGCCGCCGCTCGTCAACGAAGCGGCGTACTACGA
>CAXUFI010000361.1:0-2807 GCA_964250245.1 uncultured bacterium | reverse complement strand
GATCGTGTCGAGATCCGTGCAGAGCGCGACGTACGGATAGACGTCGGCGCCGACGTTCTCGCCGCGCGCGCGAGCCGCCGCGACCGCGTCGAGCGAGCGATGCACTTTGCCCCAGTTTTTTTTGCCTGCGGCTTTATGATGCGAGAGCTGAACCGCGACTTCGGCGCGACGGCCGATCGACAGCGCCTCGGCGACCGCTTCGAGCAGCTCGTCGCCTTCGCTACGGATGTGCGAAACGTACCGCGGCGCGCCCGCCGCGCGCGCGGCTTGCGCGGCGGCGACGAGTTCGGCTTCGTCGGCATAGCGGGACGGGACGTAGATCAGCCCGCTCGAAATGCCGAGCGCGCCTTGCTCGACGGTCGTGCGGATGAGATCGTTCTGCGCGCGCAGCTCGTGCGGTTCGAGCCGCCCTTCGAGTTCGCCGCGCACGGCGCGCCGCGTCGTGCCGAGGCCGACGAGCGTGGCGACGTTGAGCGCCACGCCGCCGCGCTCGACGGCGCTGAAGAACTCGTCGAGATCGCGCCAATCGGCGGCCGCGTCGATGACCGGAGCGCAGGACGTGCCGCAGTTGCCCGCGATCTCGGTGGTAACGCCTTGCAAGATTTTGCCCAGGCAGCGGCCGTCGGCGAGCCAGAGTTCGTCGGAATGCGAGTGAACGTCGATGAACCCCGGCGCGAGACACAGCCCGCGGCCGTCGACACGTTCGTACGCATCGCGGTCCGTTAACGTGCCGATGAGCGCGATGCGTTCGTCGACGATGGCGACGTCGGCGCGCGACGGCTCGGCGGCGACGCCGTCGTAGAGCAGGGCGCCTTCGACGATCGTTCCGATCATGTCAGTTTGAGCTCAGTTGCCTCGGGTACGTGCAAGTTGCGCGCTCGTAATACGAACGAACTCGCATGCTTGCGAAGAGGTTTGGAATGGCCGAGAAAACCGCGGGGACGCCGGACGAGCGCGTGCCGGGCAGCGAGATGTCCGTCCGGGAAGCCGGTAAGAAGGGCGGCGACACCGTTCGCGAGCGTTACGGTTCCGGCTTTTACGAGACGATCGGCCGCAAAGGCGGCCAAGCCACGCGCGAGCGTCACGGCGCGACGTTTTACGAAACGATCGGGCAAAAAGGCGGCCGCGTCGTTAAAGACAAGTACGGGTCCGATTTCTACGAAGAGATCGGTCATAAGGGCGGTCAAAAAGTTAAAAGCTTAATCGCCGAAGCAAAGAAGAGCTTGGCCGCCGCGGCCGCAGCCGACGGTACCGACGCGCACGGCGGACCGACGACGGCGGCGAAGACGAAGCGAACCAAGACTTAGCGAAACGTTCCGGCGACGTCGTTTACCACGAAGTCGCCGGTCTTGACGTTGAGGGTGCCGCTCGAAAAGACGAGCGGCCCCGAGCCCCGAGTGCGAACGACGACGCGGGTGGGCAGCGTCAAAAGTTGCTGGCCGTCGTTCCAGTTCGCCGCTTGCGTGTCGAACGATCGCGCCGGTACCCGGCCGATCGTTTCGGCGTGTAATGGGCCCGTGATCTGCATGTCGTGCGACGTCATGTTGATGCTCACGTGCCTCGCGTCGACGCGCAAGAACGGCCGGCCCTTCTGATCGATGACCGCGTTCGAAACGCCGTCCACCTCGAGCATCGACTGGTCGGCGTTGCTGACGATGCGCTTGTAATTCGCGGACCACGACTTCATGGTGATGCGCCGGCCGGATGCCGAGCCGCCGCTAAAGACGATCTGCGAACGGTCCCCCGGCGGCGGCAATTCGTGCTCGCCCGCGCGGTCGATGCCGACGCCGACGACAACGAGCACGAGCGCCGCGACGATCCACAGCACCGCTTTCACGGGCGAACGAAACCGGCGGCGACCGCCGCGACGTAAAGCGCCGCGAAGAACGAGGCGACGGCGCCCGGACCGAGCGCATCGTAGGGCGTCGCGACCGGCAAACCGATCTTTCCCGTTACGATGGCCGCTTCGCCGAGTGTGCTCGCGTGCGTGTAGCGGCCGTCGGGGGCGATGATGCCGCTGATCCCCGTCGACGCGGCGCGCACGATCCAGCGTCCGCTTTCGAGTGCGCGCATTTGCGCCGTTTGGGCGTGCATGTACGGTCCGGCGGTCGTCCCGAACCAGGCGTCGTCGGTGGCGACCACGAGGGCGTTCGCGCCCGCGCGGACGTCGCTGTTGACGAGTGCGCTGAAATCGGACTCCCAGCAGATGACCGGGCCGATGACGAGCCCGCCCGCGTCGAACACCGCGGTGCCCGAGCCGTCGAGGAAGTCGGAGACGTCCCGGGCCCACGGCATCCAGCCGAGCAGCGCCGCGAACGGCAGGTGTTCGGCGAACGGCACCAGCCGCCGTTTGCGATAGATGGTCGCGACCGTTCCGTCCGGCGCGAAGACGTAGAGGACGTTGTATTCGCCGGGGCCGGCGGCGGCGGCGAGCGAACCGACGACGATCTCCGCGCGCACGCGGCGCGCGAGGCCGGCGAACCGCCGCACGAGCGCCGGCGTGCGGTTCAGCAACACCGGGATGACGGTCTCCGGCCAGACGATAAGCCGCGGATGTCCGGCACCGGCGCGAAGCGTCAGCGCTTCGTAGCGGTCGACCGTGCCGGCGAGCGCTGCGGGCCGAAACTTGATGGATTGCGAGATGTTCCCTTGCACGGCCGCGACCGGAAACTCGGGCGGCAACGCATGGCGCGCGGGTGCGAACGCGGTGCATGCCGATACGGTCGCGGCGACCGCGACGAACGCGCAGGCGGCGCCGGCCGCCGCGTCGCGCGGGCGCCGGCGCCGCGCGGAGGCGGCGGGCGCGC
>CAXUFI010000360.1:0-2813 GCA_964250245.1 uncultured bacterium | reverse complement strand
CGGCGACCCAGGCCGGCGGCAGGCGCCGGTCGGCGAGGGTCGCGAGCGGCGCGGCCAGGAGTTGCGAGACGCCCATAATCGTCATGATTTCGCCGATTTCGAGCGGCGAGTGATAGCGTACGAAGCCCAGGAAGAGCGGCAGCACGTAGAGCGAGCCGTAGAGCGCGCTGCCGAGCACGAAGTTGTACGCGCAAGCGACCGTGAAGCCGAGATCGCGCAGCGGCGATAGGTCGACGAGCGCACCGTGCGGGCGCAGGCAGCGCTTGACGCAGAGCGCGCCGCAGCCGGCCGCCGTGACGAGCAGCCCGTAGTCGCGCGGCGCGAGCCAGCGATCCTCAGGCGCCACCTTGAGCATGATTTGCAGCGCGGCTAAAGCCAGCGCGAGCGCGATGAAACTGACGGCGTCGATCGAGCGCCACGCGCGGCGGTCGGCGGCATCGACGCGGACGGTCGCGGCGACGACGCCGGCGACGAGCAGCCCGGTCGGAATGTTGATGTAGAACAGCCAGTGCCAGGACAGCTTTTGAGCGACGTAGCCGCCGATGAAGGGGCCGACCGACGGCGCCAGCATCGCGACCGCTCCGGCGATCAGAATCGCACGCGCGATGAGCCGCGGCGGAAACATCCGGTAACCCGCGGCGAAGACGGTGGGCGTGATCGTCCCGGCAAAGAAACCTTGCAGCGTTCGCCAAACGATCAGCGTAATGAAGCTTTGCGAGAGCGCACAGCCGATACTCGTCAGTACGAAGCCGAGCGACGCCCCCGCGAAGAGCCAACGCGTCGAGAGCGCTCGCGCGAGTTTGCCGCTGAGGGCGATGGCGATGATTTCGGTAATGAGGTAGGCCGTCTGAACCCAACTCAACTCGCTCTGCGGCGTATGCAGCGCGGTCGCGATCCGCGGCAAGGCCGCCGCGACGACCTGGATGTCCAGAATCGCCATGAAAAGGCCGAGACACATCGCCGTGAACCCGAGCCATGCGCGGCGGTATCTCAAACGTCCGCCGCTCGCGCTATGCAGCAACGACGTGAGCGCGAGTCGGGCCGCCGACGCAATCGTCAATCACCACGCGAGACGGCCATTTCGATTCGCGCGGTAAAGAACCCCGTGGAAGCGGTCTCCGGGAGCGGCAAGTGAATCTTAAACCAACCTGCCCGCGTTGCCATACTTGTTAATGAATTCTTCGGCTGCCCCCGTTCCGATTCGTCTGCTCGCGCTTGCGACGTCGGTCCCGCCACACGTCGTCGACCAACAGGTGGCGGCGCAATTCTCCGCGGCGCTCTTCGGCGGACGTATGAAGGGCTACGAGGCGCTTGCGAAGGTCTTCGAATCCACCGGGATCGAGCGGCGCTATTCCTCGGAACCGATCGCCTGGTTCGAACGCGAGCACGACTGGCCCGACCGGTCCGCGGCGTACCTGGAAGGGGCGAGCGCGCTCTTCTGCGACGTCGTACCGAAGGTACTCGCGCGCGCCGGGTTGCGCGCGAACGAGATCGATATCGTCGTCTCGGTCTCTTCGACGGGCATCGTGACGCCGAGTATCGAGGCGCACGTTCTGCCGCGGCTCGGTTTTCGCGGCGACGTGCGGCGGGTGCCCGTGTTCGGGCTCGGTTGCGCCGCGGGCGTCACGGGAACGGCGATCGCGTCGCGGCTGGCCCGCAGCGAGCCCGGCGCCAACGTGCTCTTAGTCAACGTCGAATTGTGCACGCTCGCCTTCCGTCGCGATCGCGCGACGAAAGCCGACATCGTCTCGGCGGCGCTCTTCGGCGACGGTGCGGCGGCGGCGGTGTTGTGCACGGGCGACGCGGGCGGCAGCATCGCCACGGTGCTCGGCTCGACGGAGCACCAGTGGGCGCAATCGCTCGACATCATGGGCTGGTCGACGGATCCGACCGGCCTCGGCGTCATCCTCTCGCGCTCGCTGCCCGGCTTCATCGCAGCCAACTACCGCGCCACGTTCGACCTCGCGATGCAACGGCTGGGGCTCGAGCCCGCCGATATCGCCCGCGTCGTCGTCCATCCCGGCGGCACGAAGGTGCTCGAAGCGATCGAAACGGCGCTCGAGATGGAGCCGGGGGCGCTCGACATCGAGCGCACCGTCATGCGCGATTTCGGGAACATGTCGTCACCGACCGTGCTCTTCGTTTTGGAGCGCGCGCTCGCGGCGGGGACGTGCGGCACGGCCGTCCTCGCGGCGCTGGGTCCGGGGTTTACGTCGAGCTTCGTGCATCTCGAAATCACGGGTGGCGACCGCGCCGCGTAGGAGGCGTGCTCCCGTGCCGCGGCGTCCGTGCTGACTCCGCCGAGCGGCGCGCTGTTGCTGGCCTTCCTCACCGTGCAGCGTCTGGTCGAATTGCGTATCGCCCGCCGCCACACGCGCGCGTTGCTCGCGCGCGGCGCTTACGAGTGCGGCGCCGGGCACTATCCCGTCATGGTGGCGCTACATGCGAGCTGGCTCTGCTCGCTGTGGTTTTTCGGCTGGAACCGGGGCGTGGCGCCGGCGTTCCTCGGCGTCTTCGTGCTCATGCAATGCGGCCGCGCTTGGGTGTTGCGAACGCTCGGCGAACGCTGGACGACGCGCATCATCATCGCCCCGGGCGCCGCGCCGATTACGAGCGGGCCGTTCCGCTTACTGCGCCACCCGAATTACGCCGTGGTCGCGATCGAATTGCCGTGCGTTTCGCTCGCCCTCGGTCTGGGTTGGCACGCGCTGCTGTTCGGAACGCTCAATCTCGCGATGCTCGGCTGGCGCATTCGCACCGAAAACGCCGCATTCGCGGCCGCCGCGATCGTCCGCGCCTAGGCGCGCGGGAAG
>CAXUFI010000359.1:0-2825 GCA_964250245.1 uncultured bacterium | reverse complement strand
AAAGCTCGCGGGAGAAGTCGCCCAGCGACACGACGCGGACGACCTCGGGGTACTTCTCGCCGAACAGGGCCATCGCCCCGAGGTTCTTCGCCTCGGCGATCGGCATCGTGGTCCAGGAGACCGGCTCGCCCTTCAGGACCCGGTGGTTGACCGTCTCCTCGATCGATTGGAGCCGGCCGCGGCCGCCCGCCACGGGGTTCGAGAAGGCGAACCGGCGCCCGGCGGGCGCGAGCGCATCGAGCAGCGCGACGAACGCGAAGGCCGTGCCGGCGATGCACACGGGGCTCCCGGCGCTCGTCGCTTCCGCGAGCGCGCGCGAGAAGCCGGCGGCATCCACGCGGTCGGCCTCGAGAAAATACGCGGCCCGGCCGTCGCCGCGCAACACCGACACGTGTCCCATCATGTAGCCGAGCGACGAGTGCCGATTGAGGCGCGGGTTCGGCACGAGGTTCAGATAGCGCAGCCGCGCGCCGTCCGGGAGCATGAACCGGTCGAAACCCGCGGCGAGCGCCGCGTCGTAGAGCGCCGCGCGTTCGACGTAATGCTTGCCGGTGGTCCCGGCCGTCGTTCCGCTCGTATGAAAGATCGCTTCCGCGTGCGCGATCGGGAACGTCGCGAGCGCGGCGTCCTTGAACGCGCTCGCGGGGACGGCCGGAATCTCGCGCCACGACCGCGGCGCGTGCGCCGCGTCCCAGCCGAGCGACGCCGCGTAGCGCGCGTAGGGGGCGTTGCGCTCGATCTGGTACGCGAACAGCTCGCGCGCGAGTGCGTCGAAACGCGCTTCGGAGCAGCCGGCGCCGCCCGCGCGGTAATCTGCGACGATCGCGAGCAACGCGTCGTCGAGCGCTTCCCCGGTCGCGCGGCGCACGCCGCTCACGCGCTGCGGCGGACGGGCGCGCGCGCCCGGCGCGAACTAATCAGCCCGCTGTTGAGCCCGCCGATCGATAGCCCACCGTCGAAGCGGGCCGATTCGACTTTAATGCAGCGGTCGACGACGACGTCGAGTCCCGCCTCGTCGGCGAGCGCGATCGCCTCTTCGTTGATGACGCCGTATTGAAACCAGATCGCCTTGGCCCCGGCGGCGATCGCCTCGCGCGTAACTTGCGGCGCGTCGCTCGGCTTGCGAAACACGTCGACGATATCGGGCGCGCCGCGTTCGGCCGCATAGGCGCCCAGGCTGCGATACGCTTTGATGCCGTCGATGTGCGGCGCGGCCGGATTGATCGGCGCCACGTCGAGTACGCCTTTCGTCCGCAAATACGAAAACACGAAATAACTCGGCCGCGTCGTGTTCGGCGACGCGCCGACCATCGCGACGGTGCGCGAGCGCGCGAGTAAGTCGCCCCGCGCGCCCACCGTACGCAGGATCACGCCGGGACGCTCGCGGCGAGCGCCTGCCGGCTCGCGGCGCGCAGCCCGTTCTCGAGATCCCATAGCAGGTCCGCGGGATCTTCGAGCCCGACGCTGAGCCGCACCATCTCCGGCGTGACGCCGCCCGCCCGCATCTCGGCATCGGAGAGTTGCTGGTGCGTCGTCGAGGCGGGGTGGATCACGAGCGATTTGGCATCGCCGACGTTCGCGAGATGGCTCCACAGTTCGAGCGCTTCGATGAACGCCCGGCCCGCCTCGCGCCCGCCGCGCAAGCCGAACGTGAAGATCGCCCCCGCGCCCTCGGGCAGGTATTTCGCCGCGAGCGTCCGGTACGGTGAATCGTCGAGCTCGGCGAACCGCACCCAGGCCACCTCTTCCCGAGCCTGCAAAAAGCGCGCGACGATCCGCGCGTTCTCGACGTGCGCTCGCATCCGCAACGGCAGCGTCTCCAGCCCTTGCAGGAGAAGCCAGGCACTCATCGGCGAGAGCGACGCGCCGACGTCGCGCAGCACCTCGGTCCGCGCGCGCATCAGGTACGCGAACTCGCCGAAGGTCTCGGCGAAATTCATGTCGTGGTAGCCGGGGCTCGGCTGCGACAGCAGCGGATGCTTCCCGGCGTGCCACGGAAATTTTCCGCTCTCCACCAGTACGCCCGCGATCACCGTGCCGTGGCCGCTCAGAAACTTGGTCGCCGAGTGCACGACGATATCGGCGCCCCATTCGATCGGCCGGCAGAGCACGGGCGACGCGAACGTGTTATCGACGACGAGCGGCAGACCCGCCTCGTGCGCGACGGCCGCGAGCGCCGCGAGATCGGCGACGTTTCCGAGCGGGTTGCCGATCGTCTCCGTATAGACGAGTTTCGTATTGGGCAGAATCGCCGCGCGCAGCGCCGCCGGATCGTCGCCCGGCACGAGCGTGCAGGCGATCCCCATGCGCTTGAGCGTTACCGTGAATTGCGTGATGGTCCCGCCGTAGAGGCTCGCGGTCGCGACGACGTGGTCGCCCGCTTCGGCGAGACATAGGATGGCGGCCAGTTGCGCCGCGAGTCCGCTGCCGAAGGCGACCGCGCCGAGCCCCCCTTCGAGGCTCGCGATGCGTTCTTCGAAGGCGGCGACGGTCGGGTTGCCGATGCGGCTGTAAATGTTGCCGTAGGTGCGCAGCGCGAACAATTCCGCGGCGTGCTCCGCCGAGTCGAAGACGAAACTCGAGCTGAGGTAGATCGGCATCGCTCGCGCACCGGTCGTGGGATCGGGCGGCGTGCCGGCGTGAAGGGCGCGGGTTCGGAAACCGAAGGTGTGGTCGTGCATCGTCACGGCATCTTCGACGTGCCGCGGCTCATTTCTTGAGCAGGCTGTGATTCGCGCCGCCGCGGTGCTCGGCCGTGAAGGCCACGCCGTCGTTCGCGGCGAGCGGGGCGACCGGCGCCGTCGGGCTCGGGGTCGTCGCCGCGG
>CAXUFI010000358.1:0-2840 GCA_964250245.1 uncultured bacterium | reverse complement strand
GTCGTAGGCGGCTTGCAAACGCCGCAACGCCGCCGTCGCGCCGGCGATCGAAGCCTCCGTGAAGTTCTGCACCTTACGATAACCGGCTTGCAGGAAGAGCATGCGAATCGCTTGCGGATCGTGGCGCTCGAGCAGCGTTGCGAGCGGTTCGAAATTGCCGAGCGATTTGGACATCTTGCGGCCGTCGAATTGCAAGAGGCCGCCGTGCAGCCAGAAGTTCGCCATCGGCGGAGGCTCGAGCGCTTCGGTCTGCGCGATCTCGTTCTCGTGATGCGGGAAGATTAAGTCTAAGCCGCCGCCGTGCACGTCGAACGGCTCGCCGAGCAACGCGTGCGACATCGCGGAGCATTCGATGTGCCAGCCGGGCCGGCCGTCGCCCCAGGGCGAGCTCCAAGCCGGTTCGCCGGGCCGCGCGAATTTCCAGAGCGCGAAATCGAGCGGATCGCGTTTCCCTTCGTCGGGCGCGATGCGCGCGCCGATGAGGAGTTCGTCCGTCTTGCGGCCCGAGAGCGCGCCGTACCGCGGGAACGACGAGACCGAATAGTACACGCCGTCCGGCGCGACGTAGCCGTGACCGGTTGCGACGAGCCGTTCGATCATCGCGACGATGTCGGGCACGTACTGCGTCGCGCGCGGTTCGTGATCGGGCTCGAGCACGTGCAACCGGTCCATCGACCGCTTAAAACTCGCGAGATAACCGTCGACGATCGTCGACCAAGGCACCCCCGCGGCCGCGCCGGCCGCGATGCTGCGATCGTCGATATCGGTCACGTTCTGAACGAACGTGACGCGGTAACCGAGATGCACGAGATAGCGCCGCAAGACGTCGAAGAACATGAACGAGCGCGCGTGACCGAGGTGCGCTTCGGCCGACGGCGTTAAGCCGCAAACGTACATCCGCACGTGTCCCGCGCGCAACGGCGCGAACGTTTCGACGCTGCGCGTCCGCGTATTAAATAGTCGGAAAGGCGTCATCGAAGATCGCTCCGTTGACGGCGGGCGCCCGCAGCGATTGCGTGGGTTCGCCGATCGCCGCGAGCTTCGCTTCGAGGGCGCTCACGCGTTCGGCGAGTTGCTGGATGACGGCGGCCTGCGGGTCGGGCAGGTCGACGAGCATCGAGCGCGCCGCGAGCGGCACGGGCTTGCCGTCCTGCAGCACGATGCGCCCGGGGATACCGACGATCGTCGCGCCCGGCGGCACGTCCCGCACGACGACCGAGCCCGCGCCGATGCGTGCGTCGTCGCCGACGACGATCGCGCCGAGGATCGAAGCGTTGGTGCCGACGACGACGTTATTCCCGATCGTCGGATGGCGCTTCCCGCCGCCGAGGCTCGTGCCGCCGAGCGTCACGTTCTTATAGAGCGTTACGTCGTCGCCGATCTCCGCCGTCTCGCCGATTAAGACGCCCATGCCGTGATCGATGAAGAAACGCCGCCCGATCTTCGCCGCGGGGTGGATCTCGATGCCGGTTCCGAAGCGCACGACGTTGGCGAGGAAACGCGGCAGCAACGGCACGCCCGCGCGCCAGAGCAGATGGATGAAGCGGTGCGCCGTGACGGCGTGAAACCCCGGATACGAGAGGACGACGTCGAGCGGACCGCGCGCCGCCGGGTCGCGCTCGGCGGGGGCGCGGCGATCCGCGCGCACGGCGGCCAAGCTGCTCACTCGGGCCGCGTGCCCGAGAGCGGGACGAACGGCGCCCCGCCCGGACCGAAAGCGAGCGGCGCGAGACCCCGGCCGTGCAGCAGGTGCGAATTCACCGCGCCGATGCGCATCATGATCCGGTCGTGACCGAGCAACGGAAAGAGCAGTTCGAGCGGCGGCCCCGCGGACCGGCCCGTGAGCGCCATGCGCACGGCCCAAAGCGCGTCCGGCGGCGCCAGGCCGAACTCGCTCGCTAACTCGCCTAAATCCTGCGCGAGCGGTAACGCCCGCAGCTCGGCTTGATCGTCGACGTACTGGCTGACCGTATCGAGAAAGAACAGCACTTGCCGGTTGCGCAGCTTTTCCAAATCGAGCGCGGGGACGATGCAGGCCTCCGCGCGCAACTCGGCGATCAGCGGCAACGCGTCGCCGACCGTCTCGAAGCCGCCTTCGTAGGCCGTGAGAAAGGTGTCGATCCAGCGCATCGCCGCCGCGGGCGCCGGCGTCTCGAGCAGATGCGCCGTCTGCATCGCGTCGCGCAGGAGTTCGGCGAGCTCGGCTCGCGGCAGCGCCGGATCCGCGCGCACGGTAAAGGGCGGCGCGGCGAAATCGTTCTCGGTCATGATGCTTCCGAACGTGTCAGACAGGCGACGGCGTAGGCGGAGATGCCGGTCCCGTCGCCCGTGTAGCCCATCCCCTCGCTCGTCTTCGCTTTAACACTTACGGCATCCACTTCGATGCGCAGCACCAGCGCGACGTTCGCGCGGATGGCCGCGATGTGCGGCGCGATCCGGGGCGCCTGCACGACGACGGTCGCGTCGACGTTGCCGAGCTCGTAACCGCTGCCGCGAACCATTTCGGCGCACGCGGCGAGCAGACGCATGGAATCCGCGCCTTTCCAGCGCGCATCGCTGTCGGGGAAGTGGGTTCCGAGGTCGCCGAGCGCGCAGGCGCCGAGCAGGGCGTCCGAGAGGGCGTGCGCGAGCACGTCGGCATCGGAGTGACCGAGCGGCCCGAAGCCGGCCGGGATCGTCACGCCCCCGAGGAGGAAGAGCCGTCCCGGCGCGAGCCGGTGCGCGTCGAAGCCGTGGCCGATGCGCACGCTCACGGCGCGCTCGAAACGGCGGCGCGGTCGCGCAGGATCGCTTCCGCGAGTTCGCGGTCGCCGCGCAGCGTGACTTTGAAATTCTCGGAC
>CAXUFI010000357.1:0-2841 GCA_964250245.1 uncultured bacterium | reverse complement strand
GGCCCGGTCGCGCGCTCGCAGCCGGTCTTCCCGCGTGGGGGTCCACGGGAGCTCCGGGAAATCTTTCGGCATCAGCCGGGAGGCAGAGCGTCGAGCGAACTATGCGCCCGACAGCGCGGCTCGCCGCGCCAGCCATGAGCCCGGCCGCGCGCGGCCCTCGCGTTCGGCGTAGGCCTGGAATCGTCTGCCTGCGCCGAGTTCGGCGAGTTCGACCGCAGCCGTCGCGGCCTTCCAGCGATAGCCGATCCCGTCCCAAATTTCGAACGCTTGCGCGAGCCGGCAGCGTGCCGCGGCCGGCGCGTCTTCCGCGCGGCAGATGATGCCGTCCGCAAAACATTCGTGCGCGCGCAGCCGTACGTCGAAGCGATTGAGGAGGTGCGGCGCATAGGTGTTCTTGAGGCGGCGATAGGACGTGAAGAGCGTGCGCGCCCGTTCGGGCGCCACAGCCGCCGTTTGCTTCGCTAAATGCAGCAGCGCCGCGCGCTCGTCACCCGTCACGGTGTCCCAATCGATGCGGTCCGCCAGATCGGCCGCTCGTTCGAGCTCGTCGGTCGCGAGCGTCGGTTCTCCGAGTTCGCGGCCGAGGTGAGCGCGGTCGGCGAAGGCCCAGACTTGCAGCGCCGGCGTCGGTGCGATCGCCGCCGCGAGCCGAAATTCCCGGAACGCACCGACGTGATTTCCCCGCAGCGCGGCCGACCAGCCGAGCGAACGCAGAATGAAGTACCGTGCCTTGTCGAGATCGGCGGGCCACGCCCGCGCGACTTCCTCGCGCAGCACGACCGCATCGGCCTCGAGATCGAAGTCGCGCACGTAAAACGACAGATTCATGAGCAGCATCGCGAAGGTCCACGCGTCGCGAAACGGCGCGCGGCGCAGCTCCGCGATCGCGGCGCGCACGCGCAGCCATTGTTCTCGATAGCGGCCGTGCACGGCGTCGAGGACGCCGAGCGAATGCATCGCCCGCGCCCGGCTATGTTCGAGCGGGACGAGATAGTCGCTCGTGTCGAGCGCGGACGCTTCGACGGCGAGCGCGGCTCGCGCCGCGCGTTCCGCAAGCGGGAAGTCGTTCGTCGCGAACGCGTAGCGCACGAGCGCGAGTTCGACCTCGGCCTCGAGCGCGGCCGAGGGCGTGCCGTAGGCATGGATGCGCGCGGTCTCGAGCGCCTCGCGGGCTTCGTCGAAGCGGCCCAGAGCCGTCAACGCTTCGGCGCGTAACAGCGCGCACTCGGCGCGGCCGCCGGTAAGCAATTCGCTCTCTTCGAGCCGCGCAAGTTCGCCGAGCGCGAACTCCGGACGTTCAAGCCGCAGCGCGGCGCGGGCGGCGAGGCAACGGCCCGCGGCGTCGTCGTGACGGTGCAGAGCGCTCAGGCAGGCAGTGAAATCGCCGTTTCGAAATGCGTCGACCGCAGTCTCCCGCGTTTGAAGATGCTGCTTCAGCGCGATCACAGTACCCAACGGTAGCGAACCTCCGTAACGTGCGTGGGACCGGCTTCCGCGAAAGCCGGTCCCACTCTTTTAATACGGCACGCCCGGGTTCGTCGTACGCGATTTACTTCTGCTTCTTGCAGATGATGCCGCCGTGCCCTTCGGCCGGAGACGCGATGAGAATTCCGCCGTGTCCTTCGGCGGGCGACGGTCCGTGGCCGAGGAAACTCATGGCGGTTGTGAGGAGTGAGAAGAAAAACGACACGTTGTAAGCCTTTCGTTGACGATGCTGGGGGTGAAGGTGTCGGGACCCGCATGGGTACCGCGTCCTTCTTACGTCCGCCGGAGCCGAATCTTTCCGTACTTACGCATAACCGTCGCCATCAGCAGCGCGCGGGAGTTGCGAGCCGATGATCGTCACGACCGAACTCACCGCTCTGCCCGCACCGGACTCCTCGATGCACGCGCTCGTCGCGCGGCCCGCGACGCCGGGGACGTACCCGGGTTTGCTCTTCTACTCGGACATCTTCGGATTGACCGCGGCCACGCGGCGCGCGATCGTTCGCTTCGCGAGCTACGGGTTCGTCGTCGCCGCGCCCGATCTGTACCACCGCTTCGAGCCGCCGGGACGCGCGCTCGATTTCGTCGCCGACTACCAGCTCGCGCAGGACGATTCGAAACTGCTGCGGACCGCCGATACGGACGCCGACGCCGCCGTCGCGCTCGCCTACCTCGCGGCTCATCCCGCCACGCGGGGGCGGTCGTTGCACGCGACCGGTTTCTGCCTCGGCGGCCATCTCGCGTTCCGCGCCGCCTTCGCGGACCGGGTCCGGTCGAGCGTCGTCTTCTACCCCACGGGCTTGCAGAGCGGCCTGCTCGGCGGCGAAACGGGCGTCGATACGCTCGCGCGCTGCGGCGAACTCGCAGGCGCGATGCTCGTCGTCTTCGGCGCGCACGATCCGCACGTTCCGCTCGAGGGCCGGCGCGCGATCGACGACGCGTTGCGCGCGGCGCAGGCATCCTACCTGATCTCGGAATACGACGGCGAACACGCTTTCATGCGCGACGAAGGGCCGCGCTACAACGCCGCGGAGAGCGACCGCGCGATGGCGCAGGCGACGGCCTTTCTGCACGCGCACGGCTAGCGCTCACAGCATGATGAGGCCGAGCCGGGCGCCGACGGCGACGGCTTCCGTGCGGCTCGCCACGCCGAGTTTCGCGAAGATCGAAGCGATGTGAAATTTTACGGTGTGTTCGGAGATGCCGAGCCGCGCCGCGATCGCTCTGTTTTGGGCGCCGTCGGCCAGTTCGGCGAGCACGCTCGACTCGCGAGCCGTCAGCTGCTCGCCGCCGCGCGGGCTCGGCGTATGTCCGTCCGCGCCGGCTAACCCCGGCGTTTCGAGCGCGCGCGGCTGC
>CAXUFI010000356.1:2609-2845 GCA_964250245.1 uncultured bacterium | reverse complement strand
AAATCGGCATGCACGAGCCGCAGCGCATCCGCCGGACCGGGCGGCACGTACGCCCCGGGATCGAGATCGAAGGCGATGACGCGCGCGCCGCGCGCGACGATCGCGCGCGAATGGCCGCCCGCGCCGTAGGTCGCATCGAGGTAGAGCCCGCCGGGCGCGACGGCCAGACCGGAGAGCGCTTCGGCGAGCAGGACGGGGACGTGCGTTTGTGTTTGCGGGCCGTCATCGTTAATAGA
>CAXUFI010000356.1:0-2599 GCA_964250245.1 uncultured bacterium | reverse complement strand
GCCGAGCTCCGTCATAAACGCGCCCGCCTCGTCCGCCGAAGGATCGAAGGTGTCGAGCCGCTCCTTGGCCCAGATCTCGACCCGCGTCAGCGAGCCGATCGAGACGGCCTCGCGTTCCAACCCGGCATACGCGCGCAGCGCCGGCGCGAGCAATAAGCGGCCTTGCGCGTCGCACGCGGCTTCGTCGGAATGCGCGAAGAGATGACGGACGAATTTGCGATACGTCGCGTCCTTCACGGGCGCGGCTTCGAGCCGTTCGCAGAACGCTTGCCACGTGCCGAGCGGGTAGAGCGCGAGGCACGGATCGGGCAGGGCGATCGTCACGATGAAGCCCGCTCCCAACCGTTCGCGGAAGCGCGCGGGGATGACGAGCCGGCCCTTGTCATCAAGCGCATGCTCCGAACGGCCCGTAAAACGCGAATCGCGACTCAGGAATTAAACTCCAAAGTTCCCCACCGATCACCACTTCGCTCCACTATAGTCGGCCCGTCACGGGCACGCAATGGCCTCGCGCTAAGAAGTGACGGCCTCCGTCTGCGAAGGCCGCACGGCGCCACCGCCGAAACCGAATCGCGATCGTGAGAACTCTCGTTGCGCTGCTATTGCTCGGAGCGCTTTACGGCTGCGGCGCCGGCGGCTTCGTTCCGAGCGGCCCGCATGCGATGGACGCGGCCGCGCTGCACGCGCTCGTTACCGCGAACGCTCGCGCGAACGCGCTCGCACCCGGCCTCGTCACGGCGATGATCGCTGCCGAATCGCACGGCGACCCGAGCGCGATCAGCCGCGCCGGAGCGATGGGCCTGATGCAGCTGATGCCCGACACCGCGGCCGCGTACGGCATCGCCGACGCCTTCGATCCCGAGCAAAACGTCGCCGGCGGCTGCCGCTACATGCACGCGCTCCTCGAGCGCTACCACAACGACGTCGCGCTGGCGCTCGCGGCCTATAACGCGGGCCCCGGCGCCGTCGACGCGGTGCACGGCGTACCGAACTTTTCGGAGACGCGGGCCTACGTCGCCCGCATCACGGCTGCGCTGCACGTAAGCGAGTAGCCGCGGTGGCCACCATCCACGGCATCCGGGCGGCGCCGCTCTTCCCGCGGCTGCGCGCGCCGCGCCTGCCGTTGCTCGACGCGTACATCGTGCGCGAGCTCGCGGCGCCGTTCGCCTTCGCCTTCGGCGCCTACCTGATGTTCTGGTTCGTTAACATCTTTTTCTTGGCGGCCGACTACATCATCAACGCGCACGCGCCCGTGTTCCTCGTGCTGCGGTTCCTCGTCTTCCGCATCCCGCAATCGACGCCGCTCGCGTTTCCGTTCGCGTGCCTCTTCGCATCGCTGCTCGGGTTCGGGCGCCTCGCGCAAGATAACGAAATAACGGCGCTGCGCACCGCCGGCGTACCGTTCCTGCGCATCTCGCGAACGCCGCTCTTGCTCGGGATCGCGATGTTCGCGGCTTCGTATTTCATCAACGAAACGATCGCGCCGAAGTCGATCGAGCTCTCGACGCGGACGTTCTACCAGATCATCTACCATACGGCCGAGCTGCCGGTCGTGCCACAGTTCTTTCGTAAGGACGATTCGACGGGCAACGTGTTCTACGTCGGCAACGTCGAGAGCGACAAGCACACGATGGACGACGTCATGATCTTTCAGAACGCGACGCTGACGCCGTTCCGCACGGTCATCAACGCGCAGAAGGCCGTGGTCGACGGACAGTCGCTGCACCTTTTAGACGCGCGGGTCACCCGCTTTAAGAGCACGGGCGAAGTCGACGGCAGCACCGTCGCGCACACGCTCGACGTCGGCCTGCCCATCGGCGAAACGCTCGACCAATTTACGAACACGACCACGGCCGATCCCTATTCGTCCAATTCCAAGCAACTCAAAGGACAGATCGTCGCCATGGAAGCAACGGGGCAGGGTGGTCAAGCGCTCGACACGCTCAAGCTCACGCTCGCGCAAAAGCTCGCGATGCCGTTCGCCGCGTTCATCAGCGTTTTGATCGCGTTACCGATCGCGTCGCGCATCGGCACGCGCGGCCGCAGCCTCGGCAAAGGGATCGGCGTCGCGCTCTCGATCCTGCTGCTCTTCGTCTATTACATCCTGATGTCGGCCTTTCTCGCGCTCGGTAAGAACGAAGCGCTCAATCCGTATCTTGCGGCCTGGATGCCCAACATCATTATGGGGACTACCGGAGCAGTAATGTTTTGGCGCGTCGAACGCTAGCTGGTCAACGCTTCCGGCGCGCTTGCGCCGTTCTCGCAATTTGGGTCGTCGCGTTCGAAACGGCCGGCGCGTTCGTTACGCTGCCGGCGAATGCGAGCGTCGCGGCCGGCACGGTGTACCCCGGCGTCGCGGATCTGCTGCGCCATCGCACGAGCGTTTGCGGCCGTAAGCCGGGGCACGATCCTCCGGACCCCTACGAGAGCCCGCCGCCCGCGCCGTACGATCCGAACGAAGTCGCCCAAATCATCGACACCTCGAACGCCCCGCCGCTCCTGCCGCTCCAAACTCCGCCGCCGACAGCCTCCCTTAGGAAACGGGAGTCTTCGTTCGTGCTCGCCGGCGCCGCGCGTGAGGTCGCACAGCAGCCGGAAC
>CAXUFI010000355.1:0-2866 GCA_964250245.1 uncultured bacterium | reverse complement strand
GCGTAATACGACCCGCGCGCTACCCATGAGAAGCGAAGCGTCCGTCGGCACGCCGGACCGTGGGCAGAACAGCGACGCCGCTTCCGACCGCCGGCGGCAGCTGCGAGAGCGAACGTAATTCGCAGGGTTCGAGAGATAGCGCGTTACATGTACGTTTCCCGGGAGTCCACGGCAGCCGGTGCGCCGAACGTACGCTCCATCGAAGACGCGCGCGCGCCTTTAGCTCAATTGGTTAGAGCAACAGACTTTTAATCTGTGGGTTCTGGGTTCGAGTCCCAGAGGGCGCATCTCGACGCTCCGGCTGCAAAGGGTAGGCGCGCGAAAATGGGGAACCTCCGCCGACGAACGCTACGCACCGCTAGCTCAATGGTAGAGCAGTTGACTCTTAATCAATTGGTTGAAGGTTCGAGTCCTTCGCGGTGCATCAGAGTTTCCGAGCCTCGCTCGCGCGAGGTTTTTATTTGCGGGAATCGTGCGGAAGCGTAAGAATGCAACGCCGATGAAGCTCGTTCTCGAAATACTCGTCGCCGTGATCCTGCATCCGCTCGCCCTCCTGCTGATGCTGCTGAACCTCATCGGCCGCAGCGATCTCGACGGCGGTAAGAAAGTCGTCTGGTCGCTCGTCGGCATCATCTGGGGGATCGGCCCGATCCTCTACATCACCGTCGGCGAAGGGACGCTCTGGTAGCCGTTGCCGAGCACGGCCATCCGCGCGCTCGCACCGGCGAAACGACCGAGAACGATGCTCGTCGCCGTGTGCGCGAGCTGCGACGGTCACGCGAAGAACTTGCGCGCGAAACCGAAACGCTAATGTAAAGCGCGCGGCGCGGCGAGATCGGTGCGCGTCGTGAAGAGTTCGTGCCTCGATATCTGCCCGAAGCGCGCGACCGCGCTCGCGCTCGCCGCCGGTCACGGCATCCCGGTGCTGCGTGATTACGTCGTCGCCGACGGTGCGGACGCGGCCGCCGTCGTCACCGAATCACGGCGCGCGTAACGCTATTCGATGCCGAGCAATTCGATATCGAACACGAGCGTCGCGCCGGGCGGAATCGTTCCGCCGCCCGCGCCCGCGTCGCCGTAACCGAGCTTCGCGGGCACGATTAATTTACGCCGGCCGCCGACGCGCATCGTCGCGACGCCTTCGTCCCACCCGGGAATAACCTGGCCTTCGCCGAGCGGAAACTCGAACGGCTGGCCGCGGTCGCGCGAACTATCGAACTTCTTGCCGTCCAGCAGCGTGCCGACGTAGTGAACGCGAACCGTCTGACCGCGCTTGGGGCGCGCGCCCCGGCCGACGACGAGATCGGAATCCCGCAGACCGGCGGGAAGCGTAACGACTTTCGGCGGGCGCGCCGCCCGGGCGGCGCCCGCGGCGGCGAGCGGCGCGGCGAGCAGTCCGAGCGTGAAGGCGGTGCGTTGCATGCCGTCCGCGTTCGGCCGCGATAGGCGCGGCCACCTGTCGCGGGCAACACCCGGTCATCTGATGTTACGCGAACTTCCGAGCGGACCGCCCCGGGCGGCCATTGCCCGCGTACCCTCCGCCTTCGTTCGCGTACCCGCCGCCCGCCTCGAATGGTTGGCCGCCGCCGTGTTGGCCGCCGCGACGCTCGTCGTGCTGATCGCGTTGCCGAATATTCGCGGCGATATCGGGGCCGTGCCCGGGTTCTTTCCGTTCCTCGGCCTGCTCATCGCCGCGAGCGAAGCGGTGACGGCGCTGCTGCTGATCTGGCGCGCGGAACTCGCGCTCGAACGGCGCGTCGCGGTGCTCGGCGCGACCTACCTCTTCGCCGCGATCCTGCACCTCGCGAACGTGCTCGGTATGCCGCGCGCGGTCGGGGGTGCCGCGGTCTTCACGCCGCAGGCCGCGATTTGGTTTCGCGCGATCGATCTTCTCGTTTGGCCGCTCGGCGTGCTGCTCTTCGCCTGCATGCCGGAGACGCGCAATCGCGGCCCGGCGCGCGCGCTGCTCGTCGCCTTAATCGCGGTCTCGCTCGTCATCGTAATCGGCGCCACGAAGAGCGCCGCGCTGCCGCCGCTCGCCGACGACCGCGGCACGTTTCTCGTATCGTATTACGTCGCGCTCTCGCTCGCGTCCGCGTTAATCGTCGCCGCGATCGCGACGCTCGTGCGCCGCCCGCCGACGTCGCTCGAATTGTGGGTCGCCGTCGCGGCGCTCTTCTTGCTCGCGGAGACGTTGCTGACGCTGCGCGCCGGCGCGCGCTTTTCGCTCGGCACCTACGTCGGCCGCACGTTCGGCGTCGCGAGTTCGCTGCTCGTCTTCGTCGCGCTCACCGGCGAATACATCGCGCTGCTGCGCCGCGCGAGCGTCGTCGAGCGGCTCGCGACGATCGCCGAGGCCGCGCCGCTCATCACGATCATCGCGGATAAAGCCGGCCGCTGCACGTTCGTGAACGGCCGCTGGACGGCCACGACCGGCCAGTCGGCGAGCGACGCCTTCGGCGCCGGCTACCGCGCCGTCATCCATCCCGACGATCTGGTCCGCGATAACGACGCGTGGCGCTCGGCGCTGCGCGCGCGGCGCGAATACTCCGCCGAGATGCGCTTCTACGACGCCGGCGCGAAGCGGTACCGCTGGCACCTCGTCCGGTTCTCGCCGTTCGCCGAAGCCGCGGGCCGGCCCGACGCGTGGCTGATGTCGGCGACCGATATCGACGACCAGCGCGCCGCGCTCGACGAAGCGCGCGCCGCCCAACTCGAATTTCAACGCATCGCGCAAGCGATTCCGCAGATCGTCTGGACCGCTCCGCCCGACGGCACGATCGACTGGGCGAACGCGAATTGGTACGCCTACACGGGCGTCGACGAAGCGCTCCCGCCGGCGCAGGCGTGGCGGCAGGTGCCGCAC
>CAXUFI010000354.1:0-2873 GCA_964250245.1 uncultured bacterium | reverse complement strand
CGAGTTGCAGATCGACCGTCCCGCAGACCGCGGCGCAGGTCTCGCGCCCCATCCGCCCGAGCGCTCCGGCGACGGCCACACGCATCGATCGCGTTGCCCGAGGAGCCGGTCCTACTGCACCTTTTCGAGCGGCGCGTACTTGAGCATGACCATCTTCTCCCCGACGTTGGGGAACATGATCGTCAGCAGACCGTCGCCGCCCGCGCCGGTCACGGCCGAGACTTGACCTTCGCCCCATTTCGGATGCCGGACGCGGTCCCCGACCTGCAAGCCGAGCGAGATGCCCGCGCCCGCCGTTTCGTGGATCGCGACCTCGCGCCACCGGCCGCCCGCCGGCCGTTGCATCGGCACGACGTTGCCGATCACCTCGACGCTCGGCATCTCTTCCAAGAAGCGCGATTTGGGATGCGCGAAGGTGTTGCCGAACAGCGTCCGCCGCATCGCGTACGAAAGGTAGAGCCGGTCCATGGCGCGCGTGATCCCGACGTAGGCGAGGCGGCGTTCCTCCTCGAGTTCCGTCAGATCGGTCAGCGCGCGGTTGTGCGGGAAGACGCCGTCCTCCAAGCCGCTGAGGAAAACGACGGGGAACTCGAGCCCTTTCGCCGCGTGCATCGTCATCAAGGTGACGAACGACGACGTCGGGTCGAGCGTATCGAGATCGCTGATCAGCGCGACGTTGGCGAGGAAGTCGTCGAGCGTGCCGGCGTTCTCTTGCGCCTCGAACTCTTTGGCGACGCCGATGAGCTCTTGCAGGTTTTCGAGCCGCGCGCGGGCGTCGGAGGTATCCTCGCCTTGCAACTCGCGAATGTAACCCGACTCTTCCATAACGGCCACGAGCAAGTCGCTCAGCGACAGATCGCCGGCGCGCTCGCGCAGATTCGTGATGAGCTCCGCGAACCGTTCGAGTTCGCGCTGCTTCTTCGGGACCGCGCGGCGCAGGATCTCCTTATCGAAAACCGTCTGCCCGACCGAGACGTTGGCTGCGTTCGCGGCGTCGACCAGGCTCGCGAGCGTTTGCTGCCCGATCGAGCGGCGCGGCACGTTGACGATCCGCCGGAAAGCGACCGCATCGGACGGGTTGACGATGTAGCGCAGATACGCCATCATGTCTTTGATCTCGGTGCGAGCGTAAAAACCAGTCCCGCCGACGACGCGGTACGGTATGCCTTCGCCGAGGAAGCCCTCTTCGAACACGCGCGATTGCGCGTTCGTGCGATAGAGCACCATGAAGTCGCGATACGCCGCGCCCTCACGCACGAGCTCCTTAATTTTCTCGATGACGTAGCGCGCTTCCGCGCGCTCGGTCTCGGCGCCGTAGACGGTGACGATTTCGCCCGGGTCGCGGTTGGTGAAGAGCTTCTTCTCGGCGCGATTCGGATTATTCGAAACCAGTTCGTTCGCGACGGTTAAGATGGTCTGGGTGGACCGGTAATTCTCTTCGAGTTTAAAGACCGTCGCGCCCTCGAAATCTTTTTCGAAGCGCAGGATGTTCTTGTAATCGCTGCCGCGCCAGGAGTAGATCGATTGATCGTCGTCGCCGACGACGGTTAAATTCTTGTGCTCGCCCGCCAAAATCGCGCACAGCTTGTACTGCGCGTAGTTAACGTCCTGATACTCGTCGACCAGGATGTAACGGAATTTGTTCTGATAGCGCGTCCGAACGTCGACGTCGGTCTCGAGCAACTCGATCGTCTTCGCGATCAGGTCGTCGAAATCGAGGCCGTTGGATTCGCGCAGCCGGCGGTCGTATTCGCGATACACCTGCGCGATGCGCTCGCCGAAGAACGACGTGTTCTTGCCCTCGTACTGATCGGGACCGAGCAGTTCGTTCTTCGCTTTGCTGATCTCGTCGAGCGCCGCGCCCGGCGCGATTTGGCGTTCGTCGAAATCGAGATCGTGCAGGACGTCGCGCACGATTGAACGCTGATCGGTGTCGTCCATGATCGCGAAGTTCGAGGCGATGCCGATCTTCTTGCCGTCGCGGCGCAGCATGCGCACGCAAACGGAATGGAAGGTGCCGACCCACAGGTCCCGCGCGGCGGCTCCCACCATTTTTTCCAGCCGCGCCTTCAACTCGCCGGCCGCCTTGTTCGTAAAGGTTACGGCGAGGATCCGGTCCGGGAAAACGTTCTCATTGAGGAGATGGGCGATGCGATGTGTCAGGACTCTCGTTTTGCCGCTACCGGCACCGGCGAAGATGAGGACGGGTCCGTCGGTATGGCTTACGGCAGTGCGTTGAACGTCACTAAGAGTGTCGGGTTGGACTATCATCACCCGAACGTATTCGACATCGGGCCGCCTCGCGCCTCGGAACGAGGGGCGCCTGCCGCTTACCCGGCTAAAGCCGCCGAGTCACGCGACGATACGCAAGCAAAAGCGGCGGCAAGATATGCGAGCGTCGATTCGGCGCCCATATTCTGGTTCGCACCGTTCTCTTCCAAACCGTCGCAGCAGCCGCCGCCCGCGGCGAGCGAGATCCCCCGGCTGTTACGGCCGTGGAACCACTCCAGGCCGAGCGCGGCTAACTGCCGGTACTCGCCGGCGCCCGTGGCGCGGACGGCGGCGAAGGCCGCATCCACGAGTGAAGCCGCCTCGAGCGGCTGCTGCGCGTAGCGCGCGCGGACGCCCCCGCGGACGTACCAGCCGGCGTTGCCGACCGGCACGAAGATGTCGTTCTCCACCACGACGTCCCGGTAGAAATCGAGCGTCCGCTTGCCGAGAGCGATCAGCGCCGAGTCTTCGAGCGCGAGGCCGATGCGCAGCAGCGCCTCCGGCAGCCGCGCGTGGTCGTAGGTGAGCTCGTTCTCGAACCAGTCCCAGCTCGGCCCCGCCGTCGCCGCCGCCCTCGGTGCCGCCCTCGCCATCGGCGCCCG
>CAXUFI010000353.1:0-2890 GCA_964250245.1 uncultured bacterium | reverse complement strand
CGGCGCCCGCCGCATAGGAGCGGCCGCCGATAGCGATGACGGCGGCGCCGGCGGCGACCATGTCCGCCGCGTGCGCCCGCGCCGCGTCGAGACCGCGGTAGGCGCCGCGGTCGTAGAACGAGTCGGGCGTCACGTTGAGGATCCCCACGACCTTCGCGCCGGCGTCGAAGGTCAGCGTCTTCGTACGCGTGCGCAGCGCGCGCGCGATCACGCCCCGCGAACGGCGTTCGGATCGAGCGCGTGCTTGAGGCGATTCTCGGTATCTTCCAGATGCGCGCGCGTCCCGAGGTCGAGCTGCGGATCGCGCAGCGCCCGTTCGATGCGCGCGCGCAAGCGCCGCAACTCGTACCGCGCGAGCGGAGCGGAATCGCTCGGATAGCCGATATCGGCGACGAGCGCCGTCGGCGCGAGCGAGAACGCGACGAGCAGGTTCGTATACCGCCGTTGCAGCGCCCGATGTAGCGGTTCGATGCTCGCGCGACCGAGATCGTCCCATACGGCCGCTTCGGTCCAACCGAAGAGATCGTCGAGCGACATCGTCGTCTGTCCGGGGCTCAGCTTATACCGCTCGTCCGCCAGACGGCTCATCGTGTCGGGCGAGAAGATCGCAAACATGACGGCATCCTGCATGTCGCCGATCGTCTCCTCGACCGGGAAGTCCGGCCGTTCGACGTCGTCGACGCCGCGGTGGAGATAGCGATTCGCGCCGAGATCTCTCAGGAGTTGCGGCGAAAAAGGGCGCGCGCGGCTCGAAAAGACGTTTTGCGAAAGCCGGGCGAACGCGCGGCGCGACTCCGCGCGCGCGACGGGCGAGAACGGCGGCGCGCCGCCGGGTTGGCCGCGATGCGCGCGCGAGGTGTGGATGCCGCCCACATACTTCGCGGCCAGCATCGACGCCCGCAGATAGCCGCGCAGGATCGTCGCGAAGGTTTGCCGTTCCTGATAGTACGGTTCGTCCGAACGCGGATAGACGCGGTCGAGCTTCGCGAGCAAGCCGTCGTAGACGTCGAATTGATTGCGATCGTACGCGAGCGGGTCGTTCGAAAGATCGTACGTGGCGACGCGCGGATCGACGGCGAGCGAACCGTTCGCGTCCTCGTCGGTTTCGTAATCGTATTCGCGGCGCGTGCTCTCGTTCGCGATGCCGCGCAGCGCGAGCACCTCGTCGTCGGGCCGCCGGACGTTCGGGAAGCGTTCGTAACCGTAACGGATCGCCCACTCGTCGTACGGTCCGAGCTTCTCTTGAAAATAGCTGCCCTGCGGCCGGCCTTCGGGCGACAGGTTGACCGGCGTGTACTCCATGACCGAAGCGACGAGGCCGTGCGCGGCCGTGAAATGCTTATCGTGCACTTGCGCGAGCGAGTATAACGTCGAGGCGACGAAGTTATGGCGCAAGCCGAAATTGTGGCCGCACTCGTGCAGCACGACCGACCGCAGCCAGTCGTCGGCGTAGGTCTGCGTCTGCGCGGGCGTGGCGCCGGTGGCGCGTAACTCGACCGTCCCCGCCGCCGCGAGCTCGGCGGAATCTTCCGCGAACCGGTCGCAGTCGTTGGTATCGGTACACACCGGTTCCGCCCCGGCACGCACCGGCAGCCCCGCCGCATCGCGGGCGATCGGATGCGTCGGTTCGACTTGATCGACGAAGCCGCGCTTCACGGAGCGTAACGCTTCACCGTCGATCACGACCTCGACGCGCAGGATCTGACCCGTGCGCGGGTCCGCGATGTGCGGCCCGTAGGCGGCGAACGCGGGCCGGTCGCTCGTAATCCAACGCACGGTGGAATAGCGCGCGTCGTCGGGATCCCAGTTCGGATCCGCCGGTTGATCGCGCACTTCGATGGCGTTGGGGATGCCGATCTTGGCAAACGCCGTGTTCCACTCCAGGAGCGCCGAACGGAT
Source organism: uncultured bacterium (assembly GCA_964250245.1). Lineage (GTDB taxonomy): Bacteria > Vulcanimicrobiota > Vulcanimicrobiia > Vulcanimicrobiales > Vulcanimicrobiaceae > CAXTIY01. The sequence goes on along the minus strand of CAXUFI010000353.1, from coordinate 991 downwards.
TGCCGGTTTGTATTGCGCCGGAATCTCGTTGGTAAGGTAGTAAACGATCGGCCCGTTGGCGAAATTCCAGCGATCGATATAGCGTACGAACGGCGTCGATAACGCGTCGTCGTCGAAGCGCTTCTGCGCCGTGATGAAATAGCCGACGCGGTCGTCGGCGAGCCGCGGCACGTACGCGGCCGAAGACGGCGCCTCGACGATCGAATAGTGCATCCGCAACCGGACGCCACGGCCGTCGGGAGCGCTCGTGAGGTCGCCCGGGGGACCCGTGAAGGCGAGGCTCGAGCTGATCTCGTCGTTTGCGGGCAGCGCTTTGGTCCGCTCGATGTACGACTTGCTCGGATCGACGGCAAACGTCGGCCGGGCCGGGCCGAAGGTAAGAATGAGCGGTTGCGACGGTGCGCCGAGCGTGCGCGCCACGTTCTCGAAGTCGCTTAGAAAGAAAGCGGCCGAGACGACGACCCGGTGCGTATCTTCATCCTCGGCGACGATCGGCGTGCTGTTGATCACCGAATCCGTCACGGAGATCGCGAGCGCGTTCGCCGCCGCCGAATCGGGCGGCGCGCTGAACGACGTGTTGTCCTGGATCCAGAGAATGCGCCGCCCCACCCGCTTGAACCGGATGATGAACGAATCGAAGATACGGCCCGCGAACGCTTCGTCGCCGAGCCCCGAGGCGAGCACCGGCGCGACGATGTAGGGCCGGTCGAGTTGCTCGGGTCCGAGATCGAGGAAGTAATCGTCATCCTTCTTCACGATGTCGAGCAGCCCGTGTTGACGTTCGGTATGGCGCACGAACGACGCGTAGGGCTGCGGCCCGGCGGCCATCGTCGCCATTTGCAACACGCTCAGCGCGGCCGCGGCGGCAGCCGGACGGTGAGGCGGGATGCCGCTGCAGCGGGATAGCATTGCCGGGCGGTATGCGGACGCGGAGATCTCTGCGGCACTGCAGCGCAGGTGCTCGGGGTGCTGGGAGATCGGATGCCTGCAT
>CAXUFI010000352.1:0-2917 GCA_964250245.1 uncultured bacterium | reverse complement strand
GCAGACGGCGAGCGCCCGCCGCCGGCCGCTCCCGGCGCGAAGCTGCACGAAGGCGAACGCCCCGAAGACGCCCGCGCCGAAAACGTCCAGGACCGCCGGCAGCTGATTGACCCAGCCGAAAATGTTGTCCACCCCGAAGTAGCGCAAGGCGATCCGGTAGGTTACCGAGATGGCGATGAACGCCGCATAGGTCGCGAGCGGCCGCCGTTCGATGTGACGCGCGAGGAGCGCGAACACGACGTAAAACTGCACTTCGACGCCGAGCGTCCAGAGCGGTCCGCTAAACGAGCCGAACGTCGGCCAAAACCAGACGTGAACGAAGGCGACGTGCGCGGCGAATTGCAGCGTCTCGTCGGCGACGCCCGCGAACCGGTCATGGTAGAGGACGGCGAAGACGACGAGCGCGAGCAGGTACGACGGCAGAATCTTATAGGCGCGCCGGCTGACGAATTGGCGGAGTGGCGGAGGTGCGCGGCGGGCGAGACGCGCGCGCGCGTACGGATAGCTGATGCAGAACCCGCTGACGAAGAAAAAGAGATCGACGCCGAGGTAGCCGTTCTGTGCCATCGTCTGCAGCGGGCCCGCCAGCGCCACGTAGCCGCTGACGAGCCAGAGGTGGTACCAGATGACGAGCAGGATCGCGAATCCGCGCAGGCCGTCGAGTACGCCGAGCCGGTCTTCGGGCGCCCGCGAGGCCGGCGGAACGGACTGCGGCGCGACGTCGGGTAGCGTCGCTCAGCGCCCCGCGACGGTATCGCGAACGTAGCCGGCCGTTACGTTCTCGAGCGCCTGCACCCACACGCGCGCGACGTCGTCGTAGCCGCCGGCGCCCGTCGGATGGATGCCGTCGGGGAAGTGGTCGCGATCTCGCGGAACGGCGCCGCCCATTCCGTCGGCGAGCTCGATATGAAAGCCTCGCTCGCCGTACGCGGCGACCAGCGTCTTGAGATTCGGGCCGTCGCTCGGCCCGCATGCGGCCGTGCCGTCGAAGTTCGCGACATCGCACTGCAGCACGCGCGGGCTGTCGACGACCCCCGCTACGACGACGTCCACCTGCGGTTCGAGATAGAAGATTTGGGCGAGCAAGGCATCCATACTCTCCACAATGTTGGGCACGGTATACCCCGCGCTGTGCCGCGCTTTACGCAGCAGATCGTTCGTGCCGGCCATTAAGAGCACGACGTCGGGCCGAGCGCCGACGAGCGCGTCGTGGGTGACGCGACCGTAGAGCTGCGGCGCCGGGTCGGAAGGGAAGGACCGGATGACGTAGCCGGGCCAGCCCTCGTGCCGGCGATCGGGGATGCGGGCCGAGTAGTCGGAGCGGCCGCCGACCATCGTCACGCTGTAGCCTTTGGCGGCGAGCAGCCGCACGAGCTCCGCGCGATAGCCGCCGGAGCCCGTGTCGATGCCGTGTTCGCCGACGCCCGCGGTAATCGAGTCGCCGAGCGCCATGATCCGCAGCGGCGCCGCTTTGGCGAGCCAAGGCGCTCCCGCCGCGCCGGCCCACACCGGCGCACAGAGGAACAGACCCGCGGTTAGAAGCGTCGCTAACCACGCGCGCACGGGACCGGCGCCCATCATACGCAGCATGTCGTTCCACCGCTCTTCGCAGCCTGCCGGGCCGCCTCCCGGCGCCGGGACACGAGTGTGCCTTCGCTTACGAACGGCCGCCGGCGAAGCGGGCCCGGCGGGCGCCGGCGCCGACAAGGGTATTTGACGGAACGCACTCGTCCGTGTGACGATGGGCGTAACCCCAGCGCGATCTTTCGAGTGTCCGATCGAATTGCGCCCACTCGAAAGCATCGTACGACTATTTCAGCCTTTACTTCCCTCGGGCTTCGTCCCGAGTTGTTGCGTGCCGTCGGGGACCTCGGCTTCGCCGAGCCGACGCCGGTGCAGGTCGCGGCGATCCCCGCCGCCCTCGCCGGTCGCGACGTTTTGGCGAGCGCGGCTACCGGCAGCGGTAAGTCCGCCGCGTTCGGACTGCCCATCATCGCGGCGCTCGCCGATTTGCCACGGGGCAAGACGCGCTCGCTCATTCTCGCGCCCACGCGCGAACTCGCGGCGCAGATCGCCGAGCATCTGACGGCGCTCGCCAAGCACACGCGCGTCCGCGTTGCGGCGATCTACGGCGGCGTCGGCTTCGCCGGTCAAGTCGCGGCCTTCCGCCGCGGGACCGACGTCATCGTCGCGACCCCCGGCCGCCTCCTCGATCACCTCACGCAGGGGACGGCGTCGCTCGAGGGCATCACGCTGCTCGTTCTCGACGAAGCGGACCGCATGCTCGACATGGGCTTCCTGCCCGACGTGCGGCGCGTGCTCGCGCGCGTTCCGGCAAACCGTCAAACGCTCTTTTTCTCCGCGACCATTCCGCCCGCGATCGCGCTGCTCGCGAAGGATATGTTGCGCGATCCGGTGCGCGTCGATCTCGCCGTCAAGGGCGCTCCCGCGAGCGGCATCACGCAAACCGTGTACGCGATCGACCAGCCGCGCAAAGTCGATCTGCTGCTCGAGTTGCTTAAGGACAATAACATTTTCAGCGCGATCGCGTTCACGCGCACGAAAGCGCGCGCGAACCGGTTGGCGGCCGCGCTCGCGAAGCACCGCATCCCCTCCGAGCGTATCCACGGCGACCGTTCGCAAGCCCAGCGGACGCGCGCCCTCGAAGATTTCAAGCGCGGCAAATACCGCGTGCTCGTGGCGACCGACATCGCCGCGCGCGGGATCGACGTCGTCGCACTGGGACACGTGATCAATTACGACGTGCCGATGGTCGCCGAAGATTACGTGCACCGCGTCGGCCGCACGGCGCGCGCCGCGGCCAAAGGCGATGCGATTACGTTCGTCGCGCCCGACGAAGAGAAGTATTTCTCGCAGATCGAAAAGGCGCTCGGACGCCGCCTCGACCGCGCGAAGC
>CAXUFI010000351.1:0-2919 GCA_964250245.1 uncultured bacterium | reverse complement strand
CTCGACGGAGCGCTCGGAGCGGTCGCGGCCGACGGAACGGTCGTCATGTTCCCGCCGCTCGAACCGCACGAGCGCTACGCGTTCGATCAGAACGCGGCCTACTTCCGCGACGTCCGGCTCGTCGCTTCCTACTCGTGCGGTCCGCAGGACACGGCGGAGGCGCTGCGATTGATCGCCGGCGGCGCCGTGACCGCCGCGCGGCTCGGCGTCGACGAGTATCCGTTTCCGCGGGTCGACGAGGCGTATCGGGCGATGAAAGCCGCCGCGGTCGTAAAAGCGGTCGTCACGTTCTAGCGGCGCGCGTCCGTTGCCGGGCTTAACGGCCGTCAAGGCCGACTCCCACAGTTGACAACCGTCAACCTAAGGCGTTCTACTGGTCTATGACTACCTTTGCCGAGGCACTGCAAAGCGCGATGGACCGGGCCGGCATCACCGGTGCCGATCTAGCGCAGCGGGCCGGGCTCACCGAGAGCGCCATCAGCCTATTGCGGTCGGGCCGGCGCATGCCGTCGTTCCGTTCCATCCAAGCGCTCTCCAAAGCGTTGCCGGAACTGGCGGCGCAGCTCGAAGGCGAGCCGGTCGAGGAATCGGTATTCGATTGCATCGACGACGCCGTCGCCGACATTCGCGCCGGCAAGATGGTCATCGTAATGGACGACGAGGATCGCGAAAACGAAGGCGACCTCGTGATGGCGGCCCAGATGGTGACGCCCGAAGCGATCAACTTCATGCGCAAGGAGGCCGGCGGTTTAATCTGCGTGACGATCATCGGGAAGCGCCTGGACGAATTGCAGATCCCGCAGATGGTCAGCGAGAATACGGCGCCGCTCGAGACGGCTTTCGCGGTCTCCATCGAAGCGCGGCACCGCACGACGACCGGCATCTCCGCGCAGGACCGCGCGGCGACGATCCAAGCGCTCCTGGATCCGAGTGCGAAGCCGTCGGACTTCGCGCGGCCCGGACACACGTTTCCGCTGCGCGCGCGCGAGGGGGGCGTGCTCGTGCGCGCCGGTCAGACGGAAGCGTCGGTCGACTTAGCGCGGCTCGCGGGGTTCTATCCCGCGGGCGTGATCGTCGAGATCATGGCCGACGACGGCTCGATGATGCGCCTCGCGCAATTACGTGAATTCGCGAAGAAGCACGGCTTACGGCTCATCACGACCAAAGATTTAATCGCCCATCGCATGCGTACCGAGAAGCTGGTGCGGCGGATCGCGGAGTTCGAGTTACCGACCGATCTCGGGCAATTCCGCGGTATCGCGTACGAGACCGAGATCGATAAGGTCGCGCACGTCGCGATGGTCATGGGCGACGTCGGCGACGGTAAGAACATTCTCGTGCGCGTCCACTCCGAATGCCTGACCGGAGATGCGTTGCACTCGATCCGCTGCGACTGCGCGGCGCAACGCGACGGTGCGCTCGCGATGATCGCGGCCGAAGGCCGCGGCGTCCTGCTGTACCTGCACCAGGAAGGCCGCGGCATCGGGCTCGCTAATAAATTGCGCGCGTACGAGTTGCAAGACCGCGGCGCCGATACCGTGGAGGCGAATTTGGCGCTCGGCCTGCCGGTCGACCGGCGCGACTACGGTCTGGGTTCGCAGATGCTCGCCGATCTGGGGATTCGCGAGATGCGGCTGATTACTAATAACCCGAAGAAGATCGTCGGCCTCGAAGGCTACGGCCTGACCATCGTCGAGCGCGTTCCGTTGCACATCGCCGCCACGGCGCACAGTGCGCGCTATCTCGCGACCAAACGCTCGAAGCTCGGCCATCTCTTCGAGCCGGCACTATCGTGAAGAAGGAAGGGGCGCCGCGCGTGCTGCCGTCGGGCGCGGGCAAGCGCGTCGCCGTCGTGGCGGCATCGTTTTACGACGGGCTCGCGGCGTGGCTCGAGGACGGTGCGCGGCGCGCTCTCGACGACTGCCGGGTCGGCGCGACGGCGCGGACGTTCGTGCGCGTCCCCGGCTGTTTCGAGCTGCCCCTCGCTGCGAAACGCTTGATCGATAGCGGTACGTACGACGCGGTCGTCGCACTCGGCGTCGTCGTTCGCGGCGAGACGCCGCACTTCGAGTACGTGGCCGGCGAATGCGCGCGCGGCATCATGGCCGTGCAACTCGTCACCGGCGTGCCGGTCGGCTTCGGCGTATTGACGACCGAGACGTTGGCGCAAGCCGAGGAACGCGCCGATCCCGCGCGCGGCGACAAAGGTTACGAGGCCGCCGTTGCGGCTCTCGCCGTCCTGGAGATTCGCTAGCCGCTCGCTTGCCTTTTTCCGGCGGGTTCGCCTATACTCCCAGCTATCCGTCAGGCCGCTCGCGGCATGCGCGGCATGACGTTCCTCGGAGGGCCCGGGTGCAGGACAAGACCTTACTCTGCAAAGACTGCGGGACGGAGTTTCCGTTCACCGTGCGAGACCAAAATTTTTACGCGGAAAAAGGCTTCGAGAACGAGCCGCAGCGCTGCCGGGAATGCCGGACGCAGCGAAAATCTACGCGCGGTGCCGGAGCCACCGGAGCGTCGGCGCGCGAGATGCACGACGCGGTCTGCGCGCAGTGCGGCGTCGCGACGACCGTGCCGTTTAAACCGCGCGGCGATCGCCCGGTCTACTGCCGGACCTGCTATACGGCATCGGCGGCCGCGCCGAGCCGTTAATTCCGGCGCGGCGCGCGGCCGCTCGGGCGAGGGGTGGCCCGGCTTCTTTCGAAGCGCTGGCGCATGGCATTGGACGTAATCGCGTGGGCCCGGGACGGGGCGGCCGTCGAATTCGTCGATCAGCGGGCATTGCCGGGCTCCTTGGTGCGCGGCCGCGCCGAAAGCCTCGACGACGTCGTCGCGGCGATCGTCACGCTCGCGGTGCGCGGCGCGCCGGCGATCGGCGTGTTCGCCGCGTACGGCGTCGCCCTCGCACGCATGCTGCAC
>CAXUFI010000350.1:0-2924 GCA_964250245.1 uncultured bacterium | reverse complement strand
AAGCGTCGGCCTGAAATCCAAACCAAAACCTATCCACGGAACCCACCCAACATCAAATCGCCAGCTCTTCATCGATCTTCTGGAAGCTCCGCGGTCTGAGCGCCTAATTCGTAATTTGCAAGACGACAGGCACCAGTTCGTCGAGTAGTGCGACTTGGCTTTGAGCCGTTCGGAGAGCATCATAACCGGGCGGCTTTTTTGTGTGGGCACGACCAAATCGCTCTAAAAAGGATCGCACACCAGCGGCAAAAGCGTTGCATCGGAACAACACTGGTAGCCATGGACGCCGACGGTGATCCCGAACAAATCATCGGATTCTCCACGGTCATTCCGCATGAGTTTCGCGGAGAAGAACTGCCCGACGCTTTTCGGAAGGGGACAAACGTTGGCGGACTCTCGGCTCTTCCCGGAGCGCTGCCGGCACAACTTGCCGCCGCCACGGAGTTCCAACGCCAAGAATCGGTAAAGCGCTAGTTCGCCACGCCTTTACTCGAATAGCTCGCCCTGCCGGCGAGTATGGTTGTGGAGCCGTCGTTACAGATCCGATTGATATTCGCGCGCGCGAATTATGCGGGATTTGATTTTCAAACTTTGCCCATTACCCGTAATCGCGGATGTTCCCAGTGCGGCGGAGCCCCTGGACCCAGAATATCCTAGACCACTCCCTTGAATGATTGTAACCGTGAAAACGATTCTTGCCGGGCTTTCGACTCTACAAGTCACGGATAACGTCCGATGACTCTCCAGCCCGTCGCATGCGCCCATCCTTCGATTCAACACTGGTGAACCGTCGTATCGATCGAGGGTAAGCGGCGGCGGAATTTCGCTACTCGAGTGACGGTGCGCTCCGGATCATGGGTCGCGATGGTCCGCGCGCTCGCCGTCGCTGCGCACATAACGCAGCCGACCGGGCAGCTCGTCCACCTCGGCTTCGAGGTAGGCCTGGACGAATTCCGCGACCTCGGCTCGGCACAGCTCGTCGAGCTCGCCGACAACATCACGGTCGGACCAAGACGGCGATCGGTTCGGGATTAACTCTTCTCGAGGCGGAAAGCTCGAGAATCGGCTCGAGCCCGCCGGGAGCAGATGGTGTGGGTATAGCGGGACATGCCTCGCGCCGTTCGCCTCCCGCCCGGTCCCGGACAAGAATCGGTTTGGGACTATCCGCGACCGCCGCGTCTGGAGCGCGTGCCGAATCGCTTACGCGTGCTGTTCGCAGGCCGGACGATCGCCGACACCACCGGCGGCTATCGCGTGCTGGAGACGAGTCATCCGCCCGTCTACTATTTGCCGCCGCAGGACATCGAAGCGGGCGTGCTCGCGCCCTCGGCGGCGCCGCCGAGCACGTGCGAATTTAAGGGCCGGGCGCAGTACTACGATCTGGTGGCCGACGACGGATTACGTTCGGTCGCGGCGGCCTGGACGTACCCGCTGCCGTCGCGTCCGTTCGCGCCGCTCGCGCACTACGTCGCGTTCTACGCCTCGCGCATCGAAGGCGCGTACGTCGACGACGAAGCCGTCGCCGCGCAAGATGGCGACTTCTATGGCGGTTGGATCACGCGCAACGTGGTCGGGCCCTTCAAAGGGGCTCCGGGAACGTGGGGCTGGTAAGCGCGACCATGAGGAGCTATATGCAAGCGATTGAAATCGAGCGGACCGGCGGCGCGGAGGTGCTGGAACTTAAGACCGTGCCGGTTCCCGAGCCCGGGCCGGGGCAGGTGCTCGTCAAACTCGAGGCGGCCGGGATCAATTACATGGACGTCTACCGTCGCCTGGGAACCTATCCCGTGGCGAAGTTTCCGTTCGTGCCGGGCGCCGAAGGCGCCGGGACCGTCGAGCGCTGCGGGGCGGGCGTAACGGACGTCTCGGCCGGCGAGCGCGTCGCTTCGTTCAACTTCACCGGGGCGTATGCCGAGTACGCGGTGGCGCAAGCGGACCGGCTCGTCCCGATCCCCGACGGCGTGCCGGCGCGAACCGCAGCCGCGCTCATGCTGCAGGGGCTGACGGCGCACTATCTCTGCACGAGCACGTTCGCGTTGCAGCCGGGGCACACGGCGCTCGTGCACGCCGGTGCCGGGGGCGTCGGCCTCTTGCTGACGCAGCTGGCGAAAGCCCGCGGCGCGACCGTCATCACGACGGTTTCGACTCCCGAAAAAGCCGAGCTTTCGAAGCGTGCCGGAGCCGCGCACACGATCGACTACACGCACACCGCGTTCGCGCCGGCGGTGCGCGAGCTGACCGGCGGCCGCGGCGTCGACGTGGTGTACGATTCGGTCGGCAAAACGACGTGGGAGGGCAGCCTCAACTCGCTGTGCCGGCGGGGATATTTCGTGCTGTTCGGCGCCTCGAGCGGCCCCGTGCCGCCGTTCGATCTGCAGCTGCTCTTTACGAAAGGTTCGCTCTTTGCGACGCGGCCGACGCTCGTCGATTACGCCGTAACGCGTGAAGAACTAACCGGGCGCGCGAACGAACTCTTCGCTGCGGTCGCCGCGGGCTCGCTTGCGCTACGGGCGGAACACGTCTATCCGCTCGCCGAAGCGCGGCGCGCGCACGAGGATTTGGAAGGCCGCCGCACGACCGGCAAACTGCTGCTCGTACCGTGAGGACGCGGGCGGCAGCGCGGTAAAAGCCCCGTTGACATCGAACATACGTTCGATTAGCATGGGCACCCCATGGCTATCCCCTCGCCCGCTTCCCGCCGCGCCGCCTTCGACGGCTTGCGCGCGACGTTGTCGGCGGTCCATCGTAGTGCGGCGCCCGAAGCCTACACGCCGGCCGAAGATACGATCGTTCGCAGCGGGATACCCGAACTCGATGCGGCCCTGGGCGGCGGCTTTCCGCGCGGGCTCATCACCACGCTCGAAGGGCCGCCCGGTTCGGGACGGTCGGCCGTCGCCGCCCGGCTCCTAGCCGCCGCCACGGCG
>CAXUFI010000349.1:534-2927 GCA_964250245.1 uncultured bacterium | reverse complement strand
GGCTCATCTTAAGCGTGCTGTACGCGCTGTTCATTCAGGTCGGGTTACCGACGCCGACGCAGCTCATCGCACAAGGGCTCATCATCGCCGGCGCCGTGGTGCTGCAGGGCGGCGGCGAGGCGTGAAAGCGGCCGCGGCCGGACGATTCGCGATTCTGCAGCGGGAGGTCGCGACGATTCTGCTCGTCGCGCTCGTCATCGTTTGCGCGCTGCTCTCCCGCAATTTTTTGAGTCCGACGAACCTGAAGAACCTCGCGGATCAGATTCCGGTCTTCGGCATCCTCGCCGCGGGTCAGATGCTCGTCATCCTCACGGGCGGCATCGACCTCTCCGTCGGCTCCGTCGTCGCGCTCTGCGCCTTTACGGCGGCGGCGCTGTCGTTCTTCGGCGTCGGGCCCGCCCTCGGCGGCTCGCTGCTCGTGGGCGCGCTCGTCGGCGCGCTCAATGGCCTCGGCGCGGCCTATACGCGCGTTCCGCCATTCATCGTTACGCTCGCCATGCTCTCGATCGTGCGCGGCTGCGCGCTCGAAGCCGCGGCCATCTACCACGGCGCCTCGTTCACCGGGACGGGCGCCTCACCGGTGAGCGCGAGCAGCGAGCACGGCTTCCCGGCGATCGCGGAAGGGAACGTGCTCGGCCTGCCGGCGGGGTTCTGGATCGCCGCCCTCATCTTCGCGGCGCTCGCGTACGTGCTCCGGTATACGCGGTTCGGCCGGCATCTGTACGCCGTCGGGGGCAACGAGAACGCGGCGCTGCTGCTCGGCGTCGACGTGCGGCGCGTGAAGGTCACCGTCTATGCGCTCAGCGGGATGCTGGCCGGGCTCGCCGGGCTGATCTACGCCTCGCGCGAGCTCTCCGCGCCGCCGACCGCGGCCGTAGGTTACGAACTCGACGCGATCACGGCCGTCGTCGTCGGCGGGACGCTGCTGACCGGCGGTCTCGGCACCGTCCGCGGCACGATCGTCGGCTTACTCGTCGTGCGGATCCTGCCGAACATCTTTAACTTACTCGGGCTCGATCCGGCGTGGCAGCAGGTCGCGCGGGGCGGCGTTCTCCTCGCCGTCGTCATGCTCCAGCTGCCGCTCGCGCTGCGGACGCGCGCCCGCAAGCTCGCGGCGCAGGCGCCGCTCGAAGCGACGCACGTCGGCTGAACGCGGCCGCGCTATACCGTTTTCCGCGCGTCGAACAGCGGCCAGAGCGAGTTCGAGATCTTCGTCCCGCCGCGGCCCGAGTAGGGCGGCATCCCTCGGGAAACGATGCGCTCTTCGAAAAAGCGCATGACGTGCGTCGCGCCGTCCGGCACGGCGTCGACCGGGATAACGACCAGCGGCTTCCAGACTCCGTAAATGGCGACCGCCGTGGGCGTTAACCAAACGGAGCGAATCCGTCGAAACGGCACGCGTCGTGCCGGCGAGTCTGCGCCGCTACGCCGAATGGTTAAGCCCGCGTCGTCGAATGCGATCGTCGTCGCCGTCTCCGGCCGAATCCATCCGCTTGAGAAACGCCAGGCGATGAGCGCGGCGTACGCGCCCCAAAACACGATTTGTATCCACACGAATGGATCGTGCCAGTTATCGAAGCGCACATACCGTGCCCCGCAGAAAAAGCTTATCACAACGGCCGATAGCATGACTCCTTCGCCGGCCGCCCGAGACAAGTCGCGGCGAATGCGCGCACATTGCACGACGTCGAGAGAAAACGTAATCGGGGCGGGCGCGGCAATCATCGGTGGTACGCGGTGTTCGTGATAAGCATGCGGCGGGAGGACGAGCGATGCAGCATCCTGGTCGCGACGAGACGCTCTTCGAAGTACGTCATCAGCGTAGCCGCACCATCGAGCGGCAGTGCGCGCGCCGGAACGATGACGAGCGGCTTGAGGCGGCCCATAATGAAGAGTGCCTCCGGCATCAGCCGCACCGAACGCACTTTCGAAAAATCGATGCGTCGCTTGGACTCTCCTCGAGGCCCCGCATCGCGTTCGACTCGGATGTCCGCCTCGCCGAAAATTACCATCGTGCGATGCTGCGGCTCGAGCAGCAAGCTCTGCCACCAGCGCGGCGCGACGAGCGCGCTAACCCAAAATGCCGCCACGGCGGACACCAGGCCGAGCATCGCCCAAGCAATTGGATCTTTGCCATGATAGTGATAGAGGCGGAGCATCGGCGCAATGAGTTGCAACAACAAAGGTACGCCCATCAAGGCTCGGGGCAGCCGACCACCAGTTGCGGCAACGTAGCCTTCACGCAAGCGCACGTTTTCGGCGACATCGAGATCGAACACAACCGGCTGCGGCACGATAGAGCTTCTCACTCGCGAGCGCGCTTCTACGGCGCCGCGTCGTCTTCCGGCGCGGCCGCCGCCGTACGTCGCGCTTAGGACGGCTCCACCTCGGGC
>CAXUFI010000349.1:0-524 GCA_964250245.1 uncultured bacterium | reverse complement strand
AAGCGGCCGGAGAAGAGCCGGGCGAACGGCTCCCCGGCGTCGCCGGAGGCGGCGCGACGAGCGTGAAGCGCGCGCCGCGCTCGTAGACGACGTTATTCCCGCGCCCGGCCCCGCCGACGAGGATCGCTCCGGAACGAGTCGGGATTGCGAATCCGGCCGCAGGCGCCGTGCCGGCGGCGTCGATCGTCGCCGCCTCGCTCTGCTCGAGACCCACGGCGATCGTCTTGCCCCCCGCGAGATGCAGCGCGCTCATGACGAGTCGCAACCGGCCGGGCACGGGGCCGCGCCCCGGCCGGACGTAGGCCACGAGACCGTCGCCGCGCGTCCCTGCCGGTACGCGCACGCCGTCGACCGTCGCCGGCGCGGCCGTTTCGAAGCCGAACCGTTGACCGGCGACGGCATCTTGCGACGAGAGCCGCTCGGTGAGGCGAACCGTCACCACGACGCCGCCGGGACCCATTTCGAAACTGCTGTCCGGCGCGAGGCTCGGCCGCGCCGCGGCGAGCGCGAGCGCGAACGCGAGG
>CAXUFI010000348.1:0-2929 GCA_964250245.1 uncultured bacterium | reverse complement strand
ACCCGCCGTTTCGACGACGTGCCAGGTGGCCGGCCGCGTGCGGCGATGGTGTTCCAACCGCGCCGTCCACTGCGGATCGGCCGCATCGCGAGCGGCGGTGGCGACGAACGTCACCGGCCGGCCCGTCTCGCTTGCGAGCCGTTCGGCGAAACGGCTCTTCCCCGACCGGACGCCGCCCGTGACGAGCACGAGGCTCACGCGGGCGTCGCGGCGCCGCGCCCGGCCTTCCCGAGCACCGGCGCGTAGAGTTCGAGCACGCGCGTACGAGCCTGCGCGTGGTCGACGATCGGTTCGGGATAGGTCCGGCCGAGGGAAAACCCGACGCTCTGGGCTTCGAGCGGCGACATCTTCCACGGCGCGTGGATCGCGGCGCCGCTTAGCGGCGCGAGTTCGGGCAGCATCGAGCGGATGAACGTCCCGTCCGGATCGAATTTCTCGCTTTGCAATACCGGATTGAAGACGCGGAAGTACGGCGCGGCGTCCGTCCCGGTCGACGCCGACCATTGCCAGCCGCCGTTGTTCGCGGCCTTGTCCCCGTCGACGAGATGCTGTTCGAAGTGCCGTTCGCCCAAGCGATAGTCCAGCAGCAGGTCTTTGGTCAGAAACGACGCGACGATCATTCGCAAACGATTGTGCATCCAGCCGTACGTCTCCAATTGCCGCATCGCCGCATCGACGATGGGATAGCCGGTGCGGCCCTGCGCCCAAGCCGTATAGTCGCTCTCCGACTCGCGGAAGTGTAAGGCCTTGGCACGCTCGTCGAACGGCTCGACGGCGACGCGCGGAAAGTTCGCTAAAATCTGCTGGTAAAAGTCGCGCCAGATCAACTCGCCGAGCCACGTCTCACAACCCGTGCGCGCCGCGCCGCGCCGCTCGTCGCGCGCTTGGAAAGCCGCGTGAACGCAGGTGCGGATCCCGATCGTGCCGGCGCGCAAGTGCGGCGACAGGTGGGCGGTGCCCGGCACGGCCGGATAGTTGCGCGCGTTCGCGTAATCCGCGATCGGTCCGCGCACGAAAGCGCGTAAAATCTCGCGCCCTTTCGCTTCGCCGCCCGCGAAATAGTGTGCCGAACGCTCGTACCCGTAAACGCCGACCGCGGGAACGTCACGCGTCGTACCGGTAACCTCCGGAGCCGCGAGTCTTCCTCGCAGCGCCGCTTCCGAGGCGGCCGGCGGACGCGCGTCCCGCGCCGCGCGTTCGAGCCAGCGCCGCTTATACGGCGTATACACGGTGTACGGTTCGCCGTCGTCCTTGAGGACTTCATCGGCGCCGAAATACACGTGATCCAAGCACGCTTCCACGTGCGTTCCGGCGCGCCGAAAGGCCGCGGCGACGGCGCCGTCGCGTTCGCGCGCGACCGGGTCGTAATCGACGTTGTAGTAGAGCGCGTCCGCTTCGACGCGTTGCGCGAGCCCCCGCAACTCGGCGACGAAATCGCCCTCGAGCAACGCGAGTTCGCCGCCGTGCTCGCGCAGCGCCGTCCGCAATTCCGCCAACGCGTCGAAAAAGAACGAGACGATCGGCGCGCCGACCGTCGGCCCGCGCAACAGCGCCGGATCGAGCACGAACGCGCACACGACGCGCTCGCTCGCGTGCAACGCGCGCGCGAGCGCGACGTGATCCGCGAGCCGCAGATCGCGACGGAACCAGACGAGCGAGGTTCGATGGCGGCCGGACATGTGCGACACCCTGTGCGGCCCATGTGCGCCGCTCCTTTGCGAGGAGCAACGTACCCGCCCTGGAAGAAGCGCCGCGTGCAAATCGCGATTTCGGAACTCGCACTGCCGCTCGTGCACCAGTTCACGATCGCCCGCAGTTCGGATTCGCACGCGCACAGCGCGATCGTGCGGCTGCGCTGGAACGGTCTCGAAGGCTTAGGGGAGACCGCGCCGTCGGAGCGTTACGGCGAGAGCGTCGCCGGCGTTCGCTCCTGGTTCGAGCGGCATCCGCCGCACGGCGACGATCCGTACGCGCTCGAAACGCTGCTCGCGGACGTGCCGCCCGCGGCGCGCTGCGCGCTCGATACGGCGCTCCACGATCTGATCGGCAAAGATGCGGGCCGGCCGCTCTGGCAACTGTTCGGACTCGACCCGGATCGGACGCCCGTCACGTCCTTCACGGTCGGCATCGACGCACCCGACGTCATGCTCGCCAAGCTCGCGGCGATCCGCGATCATCCGATCGTCAAAGTCAAACTCGGTTTTCCGGGCGACGTCGAAGTGCTCGCGGCGATGCGCGCGACGTACACCGGCACGCTGCGCGTCGACGCGAACGAAGGATGGACCCCGGAGGCCGCGGTCGCGAACCTGCGGGAACTCGCGAAGTACGACGTCGAGTTCTGCGAACAGCCGATCCCCGCGGGCGCTCCCGAGCGGCTGCGCTGGATTCGCGAACGGACGCAGATCCCGCTCGTCACCGACGAGGACTCGTGCGACGCCCGCGATCTGCAAGCGCTCGCGGGCTGCGTCGACGGCGTCAATATCAAACTCGTGAAGTGCGGCGGCCTGCGGGCGGCGCTCGCGATGATCGCCACGGCGCGCGCGCTCGGGCTCAAAGTGATGCTCGGCTGCATGGTCGAGAGCGCGATCTTAACGACGGCGGCGGCGCATCTCTCGCCGCTGGCGGACTGGGCCGATCTCGACGGACCCTTTCTAACGGCGGACGACCCCTTTCGCGGCGTCGGTTACCGCAACGGCAAGCTCGTTTTGCCCGACGCACCCGGCCTCGGCGTCAGCGAGCGAGCCCCAGCGGTCGCCTGAGGTGCCGCGGCGGTACGCGGCGCTCGCGCCGCAGCTCTTCGCTTCGCGCGGCGCCAAGACGGCCCACGGCGTCATCGCCTATTCGCCGGACCCGACGGTCGCCGTGATCGATCCGGCGCTGGCCAGCCGGACCGTGCGCGACGTACTGCCCTACCTCGATAGCGATGCTC
>CAXUFI010000347.1:0-2940 GCA_964250245.1 uncultured bacterium | reverse complement strand
TCGTTGCTGAGCGAACCCTTCAGCGAAAGCGTTTCCCCGTCGAATGCCTGGCTCGCCGTCGGCGGGGCCTGCCTGACGGCCGGCACGGCCGCGACGCCGGTAACGTCGCTCCCGGCCTGCGGCGGTAATGCGCCCCAAGACGCAGCGGGGGCCGGTGCGCTTCAATTAACCGCCGGTACCGGCGGCGCGAGCGGGATGGTGGTCTACCAGCCGGCCGTCTCGACCGCGAACGGCTTGCAAATCGGGTTCACGGATGCGTCGTTTAACGGCTCGACGCCCGGCGCCGACGGCCTCACGCTCTTTCTTTCCGATGCTTCCGCGCCGCCGCCGGCGGCGCTCGGCAACCCCGGCGGCTCACTCGGCTATGCCGGGGGGTCGTATAACACCGCGACCGGCGGGCTCGCGCCCGGCATCGCCAACGCCTATGTCGGCATCGCTTTCGACGAGTACGGCAATTTCAGCAATCCGAGCCAAGGCCGCGTCGGCGGTCCCGGTCAGATTCCGGAGACGATCGCGGTGCGCGGCGCGGCGTCGCTCGCGTATCCGTACGTCGGCGGCGTGACGAACGCTGCCGGCGTCGCCGCGAGTCTGCCGTTCGCGTTCGATCAGCCGACGGTGGCGGTCCGGCCCGCAAGCGCGCCGGCGATCACCGCCACGTTAACCGCGACGGGGATGCTGACGGTCGCCGTCGACCGGCACGACGGCAACGGCGCGATCGTGTACTACACGCAGGCGATCGTCGGTGTGAACGGTCAGCCGGCCGTTCCGGCGAACGTCCACCTCGGCTTCACGGCGTCGACCGGCGGCTCGTACAACACCCACCAGATCAGCGGACTCACGGTCGCCACGCTCGCGACGGTCGCCGCTCCGCCGCCGACACCCGTACCCGTGCCCGTGCCGACCGCCCTTCCCACGGCCGTGCCCACGGCCGCCCCGACCGCAATCCCGACGGCCATGCCGGCGCCGCCCGTGACGAACTTCAACCCCCTGCAAATTCCGAATCTGCAAACGTGGTTCGATCCCTCGCAACCCGGCGGCGTAACGCTGACCGCGGGCGCGGTGACGAGTTTGAACGACCTGAGCGGCAAGAACAATTCGGTATCGCAAGCGGCCGCCGCACTCAAGCCCGTTTTCACCGCGACCGGCATCAACAATCTCGGCAGCGTCGCGTTCAACGGCAAAGCGTATTTGCTCGGCACGAATCCCGCGTTCTCGGCGAACCTCTTCAACGAGTCGACCGTCTTCGTGATCTCGAATCAAAGCAACGCGACGCAAGCGAGTTCGCTGCTGTGGTCCGGCGCTTATTTGAGTAACCCGCGCTGGAATCTCCGGCTCTCCGAGAACGGCGTCTCCAACTTCGACTTCAACAGTTTGGCCGCGGGCCGCCTCTCACCCAAAGACGTTCCGAACGGTCCGGCGCTCTGGACCGCCGGCGGCAGCATCAGCACCAAGGCGCAATTCGTGCGCAAAGACGGCAATACGCTCGCGAGCGACACGACCTCCGGCGTAAGCGCGACCGGCAATTACCCGCTCGCCGTCGGCGCCACGGCCGGGGCGGGGCAAGCCGGTTATCAGTACACGGGACAGCTCGGTGAAATACTCGTCTTCAATCGCGCGCTCTCGCTGACGGAGACGACCGAAGTCGAAGGGTACCTCGCGTGCAAATGGGGTTTGCAAACGCGCCTGCCGGCGAACCATCCGTACCGGACGCTCTGCCCGCAGGGCGGCAGTTACTCATCGCTGCCGATCGCGCCGCCGAGCGCGGGCGCGCTGCAGGATCCGCAGCAGCTGCGCAGCGCGAGCGGCCGGCTGACGTTGAACGTCATCGCCTCGCAAGCGGCGAACGGCAATCCGCAATTCACGTACAACGGCTCGGCGGTGCTGCCGACGCTGCGCCTATTACCGGGCGACACGCTCTACGTCAATCTCACCAATAACTTGCCCGCACCGCCGGCCGGGGCGGGCTACCTCAACGATACGAGCCTGCACTATCACGGCTTGCACGTCAGCCCGAACGCACCGGGCGACGACTCGATCGACATGCTCGCGATGCCGGGCCAAACGCTCCACTACACGATCGCGATCCCCGCAAACCATCCGCCCGGATTGTACTGGTACCATTCGCACGCGCACGGCGAAGCGGAGCGGCAGAATCTCGCGGGGATGTCGGGCGCGCTCATCATCGACGGGATCGCGCAATACGCGCCGCAGGTCGCGAACCTTCCCGAGCGCATCCTCATCGCTCGCGACACGGTCCCGGCGGGGCAAGTGCTGCCCGCGGCCGACCGCCGTCAGGTCAACGCGATGCTGTGGGCGATGCGCCACGGCGTAACGGTGCGCCGCGCGGCGAACGGCGCGGGGCGCGCGATGTCGATGGACCGCACGGTGCGCGGCAACACGACCGCCAAAACGCGGAACCCGTACGTCGACGTCAACGCGAATTTTCGCCGCTTCGCCGCGGCGACCGCGAGCGGCCATTGCGTCGCGGGCAATGCGGAAGCCGCTTCGCGCAATTGGACGCTCAACGGCGCGACGAACCCGAGCATCGGCATCCGGCCGGGAGAACGTCAATTCTGGCGCCTCGTCAATGCCGGCTCCGACACCTATCTCGACGTCGCGCTCGATAACGCGCAGTTGCAAATCGTCGCCCTCGACGGCGTCCCGCTCGCGGCCGTCGGCAGCCCGCCGCTGACCGTCGGTCATTACGTGGTCCCGCCGGCGAGCCGCCTGGAATTCATCGTCACGGGACCGCCGGCCGGGACGACGGCGTACCTGCGCACGAATAGCTTCGACTCCGGGCCGACCGGCCTCGCGATGCCCGCGGCGACCCTCGCGACGATCAACTCCGCGAGCTCGCTGACGGACCAGTTCCGCCTAAAGCGCGCCGACCGGATCCTGCCGGCGGCGACGCTGCGGGCGCGCGGCCAAGCGGCGCAGCAC
>CAXUFI010000346.1:0-2947 GCA_964250245.1 uncultured bacterium | reverse complement strand
GAAGTCGATCGATTCGGCCGCTGAGGGATGTATCAGTTCGTCCGGCGAGCGTAGCGCGAGGCGCAGATTGGAATTGAGGTCGGCGACGGTCAGTAAGTCGGCCTGCGATTTCGTAACGGCGAGCGTAACGGTCGTGGGCGGCGGCGGCGGAGCGCCCGCGGGTACGGGCGTGCCGCCGGGAGTCGGCGTCGCGACCGTTATCGGTTCGATCGATTCGTTTATGGCGAGTACCATCGCGCCGCGGATGATCGACGCGGTGCGCGGGAGCCGCGTGCCGGCGCCGCTGAGCGAAGCCAGCACGTCGACGCGGTCGCCCGGTTCGACGAGTCCCGAAACCGACTTCACCATATCGACCGCGATGCTGACGGCGCGCTGACCCGGCTTGAGCCGGCCCGTCACGCCGATCGTCGCGGGCACGCCGATCTTCGCCTGCGTGAGCGGACTGCCGGCGGAGATTTCGGCGAGCGCGATGTCGCCCTCGACCTCTTTGGGATCGTCGATCGAGCCGGGCTCGATCGTGCTTGCCGGCCGCATGACTTTCGTGAGCATCTGCGCCTTAAGTTTCGTTCGCGCCGGAATGGCGACGCTCGCCACGATCAACGGTTTCATCTCTACGACCTGCGCTTGGCTCTTCTTATTAACCGACGACAGGTAGCCGAGCGTCAACACGCCCGTCGCCAGCGCCAGCACGACGGCGACGATCAATGTGATGCGGCGACTTTTCATAACGGCAGCCTCAAGTAGGGAGCGATGGAGTGCGAGAGCGCGACGGCGACGACGCCGCAACCGATGGCGAGCGCATATGGCATCTGTATCGGCCGCTCGGGCGCAATCGCGACCGTCCCGCTAATCGCAAACGGCCGTAAGAGGCCGCCGACGGAGCGCAAGATCGTGGGAATCTTGCCCTGCGCGGTGGCGAAACCCAGACCGAGCAGTCCGCCGCAAATCGCGGTGTAGAGCAGAAAGGGGATCGCATCGGCGAGACCGAGACAGCCGTTCACGGCGGCGAGCAGTTTGATGTCGCCGCCGCCGAGCCAGCCCGCGGCGAACAAGAGCGTTCCGACGAACAGCGTTCCGATCATAAGCGCGAGCGCGACGAGCAGCGCGAAGAATCCGTGCGTAGCCGCGAAGGCGAGCGCCGCAAGGGCGAGCGCCGCGGGGATCGCGTTCGGGATCTTACGGCTGCGGACGTCCGCGATCGCCGCCGTTAGGCAGGCGAGCATCGCGACGTCGAGTTGCAAAGGCAATGCTAATTCCCGATCGTGCTGGTGGCGCTTGAGATGTTGCTATAGAGGTTGCCGGTCGTGTTTCCGAAGCGGCGGATGCTGAAGATGCACGCTACTGCTATGAGCGCTAGCACGATCGCGTATTCGACCAAACCTTGCGCGCGCTGATCTCGAAGCAGACGCATGAACGCTGCGTGCATGCGGGCTCTCCTCATGTCGGGGCTTGCAACCGTTCGCGTCGAACGGCGCGACCGTTACCCTATGATTCGGTGCCTCGCTCGAAAAGTTGACGCCGGGGAGGCGAACGCGCGCCTCCGGATGCCGGTACGAGCGCATCGTGAGTGCCGTCACAAGGAGCTTTGCGGGCGCGAAGTGAGGCCGTTTCTTGACGCTTCGGCCTAATGATACGGCCGCTGCGTCCGATGAATTTAGTGTTCGCATGGATCGGCCGGTATCATCGGGCGGCGATGCGATAGGTCATCGAATAGGTCGATGTCTGATCTAATTTTCCAAGGAGAATATACGTGAAACTCTTCCTTTCGATGCTTAAAGACGACTCCGGACAGGGTCTCGTTGAGTACGCAATCATCATCGCGCTCGTGTCCGTGGTGGCCATCGCCACGCTTCGCATCCTCGGCGGCCGCGCCAATAACGCTCTTAGCAGCGCTTCGAACGGCTTCAGCTAAGCAGCAGCGCATGCCGCGCCGGCGTCTCCGGAACCGCGTCGCGGCCTCTGCTTCTCTTTTTCAGCCTTGAAAATCGCGTGGCTCGTGCTCGCGGTGTTCGCCGGGCGATTCTTTGCAGCCGCGTGCGTGGATCCCCCGGGTGACGGCGATCTCGGCTGGCAGCGGTGGCTCGGCGCGCACATCATCGCGACGCGGTCGCTGCCGCAGCACCTCGGTCCGGAAACGTTCACGGCCGCCGGCGCGCCCTGGGTGCCGCAAGAGTGGCTGTTTTCGCTCCTGGCGTATTTTAGCGTCGCGAGCGGCTGGCCGGCTTCCGGGCTGCTGTGCGCCGCGTGCGCCGTCGGCAGCATGGCGATCGTCGCCTATGCGGCGGTCCGGCGCGGAGCCCATCCCTACGCGACGGCGGCCAGTACCGCGCTGACGGGTTGCGCGCTCGTGCAATCGTTCGGCGTGCGCGCGCAAACGTTGGCTTGGCCGCTGCTCGCGACGTATCTCTTCCTCGTACAGAGCGACGGCCGCGTCGCTTATCTCGCGATTGCCGTCGCGGCGCTGTGGTCGAATCTTCACGCGAGCGTCGCGCTCGCGCCGGTGCTGGCGGCGGTCGTCTGCGCCGGTAACGTTTTCGACCGCGGCTGGGATGCGCGCGCGCGCCGCAGCGCCGTCATCGCCGCGCTCTCCGCGTGTGCGACCTGTTGCAATCCGCTCGGATACAAGATTCCGCTCTACGCGCTTACGCTCGTCTCGAGTCCTTTCAAGGCGATGATTCGCGAGTGGGACCACACGAGTCTGGGCGACGTGTCCTTCGCACTCGGCGCGCTGCCGCTCTTGCTCTGCATCCTCGCCTTCGGCGTGAGCGGCGCGCAGCGCTGGCGCGACCGGCTTCTGCTCGGGCTCTTCGCCTGGCTCATGTTCTCGGCGGCGCGCAACGTCGCGCTCTTCGCTCTCGCCGCGGCACCGCTGGCGGCTCGTGCGGTAAGCGCGGGCCTGCCGTATTTGCGCGATCGTGCCGGCGCCCCGGCGCGGCAGCCGCGGCCC
>CAXUFI010000345.1:0-2953 GCA_964250245.1 uncultured bacterium | reverse complement strand
TCGGCGCGAGCGCGGCGCGCCTGGAGGAGAACGACTTGCTGCTCGGCTTCCTCCTGCGCGCGCCGTAGGGCGAAATGGCCGTGAGGAGCGAGGGCGAAGGCAATTCGCGCGGGATGATGGTGGAATCGGTAGACACAGCAGACTTAAAATTTGCCGCTCGAGAGAGCGTCCGAGTTCGACTCTCGGTCATCCCACGCCGGGCCCGCGGCCGCCGCCCGACTGCCCGGGCCGCAACGTTGTGAGCGTAGAACCCGTTACGAACGAAGCGCGGGCGGTCCCGCCTTGTCCTGGAAAAGAGAACTTTTGAAGACATTTCCCCGCCTCGCCGCGACGGCGCTCGCCTTCGCCGCCTGCCTTTGCTGCGGCGAACGCGCCCTCGCTAAGAAAGCACCGGCGCCGTCACCGTCGCCGAGCGCGTCGCCCGCTCCGCTGCCGACGGCTTCCCCCGAGCCGCCGAGCGTCGCCATCCCGCGCCTCGAAGCCAAGTTGAAAGCGAGTCCGAACGATCAGGATACGCTGACCCAGTTGGCGGGCTATTATCTAAACGTCAGCCGCCCGGACGAAGCGCTGGGACTCACGCAGCGGCTGATCTCGCTCGGCACGAAGACGGCCCAGGTCTACTATCTGGACGGCCTCTCCAATCAGCAGCTCGGCCGCATTCCGGCCGCGACCAGCGATTTCGAGGAAGCGACCAATCGCGAGCCGACGAACGCGCAAATCCTGCTGACGCTGACGGATCTCTATCTGCGCTCGAACCGGGCGCCCGATGCGGAACGGGTCGCGAAACGCGCGACGACGTTCAATGCGACCGACCCGCGCGTGTTCGAGAATTATGGGTTGGTGCTCGCGCAGGAAGGGAAATTCGACGACGCGCGCACGCAACTCGAAGCGGCCGCGAAGCTCGATCCCAAGGATCCGACGCCGTACGTGCTCGAGGCGCGTTCGTACGTTTCGCAAAAGTCGCTCGCGCTCGCGCAGCAGTCTTACGACCGCGCGCTCGCGATCGACCCGAAAAATCCCGACGCGCTGCTGGGCAAGGCGCGGTTGCAAGCCGCCAATCACGACGTCACCAACTCCATCGCGACCTACGAAACGCTGCTGGGCATCGTGCCGTCGGACGACGCGAAAGCCTCGGTGCTCGTCGAAGAGTATCAGGCCTATCGCGATGAGAAAATGTTCGATCAGGCCCTCGCCGTCCTCAAGCGCGGCGAGCAGACGTATCCCAATAGTCCCGCGATCCACCTCGCCTACGGCGATTACGACGTCGCGATCGCGAAGAATCAGCCGGCCGCCGAGACCGAGTGGAAGACGGCGCTCGGCGCGAATCGCGATAACCCCGACGCCCTGACGCGGCTCGGCGAATTAGCGTTGCAACAGAAGAAGGGCGCGGACGCCGTCGGGTACTTCAAGCGCCTGACCGAGGTCGAGCCGAACGATCCGAGTTCCTGGTCGACGCTCGCGCAAGTCGAGGTGCAGGGCGCGAAATACGGCGATGCGCGCGATGCGTTCCGGCACGCGTTCGCGCTCGCGCGCACGCCGCAAAACCTCGCCGGGGTCGGCTCGACGGATCTCCAGCTCGGCAACGTTAAAGAGTGCACGCAAATCTTTGCGGTCATCGACAAGGGCGCCGCGGATTTCATGAAAGCCAACCCGCAACTCTATTACGTGTACGGTAAGTGCGCGCTGCAATCCGGCGACCGGCCGCAAGCGCGGGTCGCGTATACGAAGCTCAAGCCGTTCGTGAAACCCGGGACGCCGCTCTCGAACGAGGTGACGAAGACCCTGGCGAGCTTGAGCGCGGCTCCGCACGCGGCGGCTACGAGAGCGAGCGGCGCGAAGCAAAAGGCTGCCAAGCCGAGTCCGCGGGCGAGCCCCGGCGCGACGAGGTAGTCCGGCGCGATGGTCGTTATCTACGACGAGAGCTACACGCGGCATCTGCGCGGGATCGGTCACCCCGAATCGCCCGATCGCGTCGCGACCGTCGCGGCGCATCTCGCGCAGAGCGGGCTCTTCGCCGAGCGCGCCGCGGCGCGCGCCGCGACCGAGGCGGCACTGGAACACGTGCGCCCGCCCCCGGATCTCGCACGGGTCAAGCGCGACGTCGCCGCGGCCGGCTCCGGCGGCGGGTATCTGTCCACGGGCGACACGGTCGTCGATGCGTCGTCGCTCGCCGTCGCCCGCCGTGCGACGGGCGGGGCGCTCGCGGCGATGGAACGCGCGGTCGCCACGGAGAGCGCCACCTTCGCGCTCGTCCGGCCGCCGGGTCATCATGCCGAACCCGCCCGCGGCATGGGCTTTTGCATCTTCAATAACGCGGCGATCGCCGCGAAGGCCTACGTAGCGGCGCACGGCGGCCGGGCGCTCGTCGTGGATTTCGATTACCATCATGGGAACGGTACGCAGGCGATCGCCGGGGCGGGCGTCTCGTTCGTCTCGACGCACGGTTATCCGGCGTATCCGGGGACGGGCGGCCCGGACGAACAGCGCTTCGACGCCGCCGGCGCGATCGTGAACGTACCCTTGCCGCCGCACGAGTACGGGACCGAGGCGTTCGTGGCGACCTGGCAGCGCGTGTTACCCGACGTGGCGGCGCGCGTGAAGCCGGACCTGATCGTCGTCAGCGCCGGCTACGACTTCGCGGCGGGCGATCCGGTCGGCGATCTGGGCGTCGATGCGGTGATCGCGGCGCGGGCGCTCGCGGCGCTCATCGCGGAGACGGCCGCGACCTACACCGGCGGCCGGGCCGTCTACTGTCTGGAGGGCGGGTACGACGTGCGGACGCTCGCGCTCGCCGTCGAAGCGACGCTGCGCGGTCACGATGCCGGCGCGCCGGGCGAACGGGCCGAGGCGGGAGCGATCCCGCGTTCGCAACGGGTGCTGGCCGATGCGGTAAGCGCGTGGCCTACGTAACGCTCGCGCTGCGCTTGGCGCTCGGCGCCCTGCTCGTCATCGC
>CAXUFI010000344.1:0-2995 GCA_964250245.1 uncultured bacterium | reverse complement strand
GTGCAGCGCGGTCGGCGCGAGGCCCCGGGCGGCGAGCGCCGCTGCGGCGGCGTCCGCATAGGGCGCGTGGACGCCGCACTGCAGGTCGCGCTCCGTGCAGCCGATCTTCGCGAGGATCCCGGCCACCGCCGCGACGTGAAACGGTTCGCCCGCGTGCGAAGCGGCGATCACGGCGAGTTCGCGCGCGTCGAACCCGAAGCGCCCCGCCGTGCCGTCGCGCACCAGGGCGGCGGCGATGAAGGGCTGGGCGCTGGACCGCCGGAAGCCGGCCGGGTGGAGGGCGCCGCGGGCGAGCGCGACGCGCCCCGAGGAGTCGACGGCCGCCGCGGCGACCGCGTGGACCGATTCCACGAGGCCGCCGCGCGAGACGAAGACGTACGGAACGCCGGCCGGCGGTCGCGGGCCCGGCGCTTCCAAGGTCAGCTCGGGTTCGGGCCTTGCACCACTTGGATGAAGTCGCTCGGACGGATGTACTTGGCGAAGGCGGCGCGGATGGCCGGGGCGCCGAGGCCGGCGTAGATCGTCGCCGCGCGATGCGCTTCGTCGAGCGGCAAGTTTCGCGTAGCGTAGCTCGCGAGTTCGTCCGCCACGGAACTCTCGCTCGCTTCGTGCAGCGGCAATTGCCGCAACAGAATGGCTTTGGCCTGAGCCAGTTCGCCGGGTGAAACCTCCGTCGTTTGCATCGCGTGCAGGTCGCGCGCGATCAGGGCGCGCGCTTTCGCGACGTTCGGCGGATCGCTGCCGAACGAGACGGTGTAGGTCGAGCGCGTCTTGCCCGCCGCGAGCTGGTTATTGACGTCGTACACGAGTCCCGCAACTTGGCGCAGATCGTGGTAGAGGCGCGTCGCATAGAACCCGCCGCCGAGCACGTGGTCGCCGAGTTCGAGCGCGTAGAAATCCGGGCTCGTCCGTTCGACGGGGACCGTTTCCACGAGCGAGGTATCGTCTTGCACGCGGCTCGCATCGGGCACGAGCGCAGCTACGGGAACGTTCGCCGGCACTTTCGGCAGATCGACTTTCGGCTTCGGGCCGCTCGCCGTCCAGCCGCCGAAGTACTTCACGATCGTCGCCTTCGCCGCCGCGGGCGTTATGTTGCCGATGACGACGATCGTGGTCATATCCGGCCGGTAGACCGCGGTCTGGTACGCCTTCACGTCGGCGAGCGAAAGACCGCCGACCGTGGCCGGCGTGGCCTCGCGCAGCGACGGATCGCTCGCGGGGAGCAACGCCTTAGCGATGGCGCGCTGCGTTAGATAGCCCGGGCTCTGCAATTGCCCGGCGAGTTCGCCCGCGTTTTGCGTCCGCACGACCGTGAAGGCGTCGTTCGGCAGCGCCGGATGGAGTTCGTTATCGGCGAGCAGTTGCACGCCGCGGTCGAAATCGGCGCCGAGTACCTGTAAGGAGAAGCTCGTCCCGGCGGACTCCTGCGCCGCGATGTCGTCGAGGGCTTTGGCGAACGCGAGCCGGTCGAGCGACGTCGTGCCGTAGGAGAATAAGCCCGCGAGCACGCCGTCGACGCCGTCTTTGCCGGGCGCCGTTTGCAGATCGGCGTTGTGCGCGATCGTGCCGACGACGCTGACCGTGTCGCTGATCGTCTCGGGTTGCACGATGAGGCGCAGACCGTTGGGCAGCCGCATATCGCTCGGCGCAAGCGTCGATTTCGCGATGCTGATCTCGCCGAGTTGCGCGCGCGCGAATTCGGGCAGCACGACGGGTTTCGTCGGCGCCGACGTCAGCGTTTCGCCGCCGCCGAAGCCCTTGGCGGCTACGGCGCCGCCCGACGGCCGCGGTACGAGGTTGGCGGTGACGGCGAGCGCCGGATCCAAGTATTTCTTCGCGACCCGGTTCACGTCGGCGACCGTTACGTCGCGCACGGCGGCGACGTCGTCGTCGGGCGAGGTGCGGCCTTCGTTCGCGATCGCGTCGGACCACGTCGAGGCGAGATCGCCGATCGAGTTACGGTCGAATTCCGCCGAAGCGATCTCGGCGTGCTTCGCGGCATCGACCAGTTCGGACGGCACGCCGTTCTTCACGTAATCCGCGATCACCGAGGAGAGCGTTCGACCGAACTCGGCCCCGCTCGTCCCCGCCGGCAACACGCCGACCGCGACGCCGAAGCTCGCCTTCGGGAAGCTGCCGGCGAATTCGAAGCCCGCCTGCAACGCTTTCCCTTGCACGACGAGCGCGTAGAGATTGCCGCGCTGGCTCGACAGCACGTCCGCGAGCACGCGCGCCGCGG
This sequence comes from uncultured bacterium, assembly GCA_964250245.1. Taxonomy (GTDB): domain Bacteria; phylum Vulcanimicrobiota; class Vulcanimicrobiia; order Vulcanimicrobiales; family Vulcanimicrobiaceae; genus CAXTIY01. The sequence goes on along the minus strand of CAXUFI010000344.1, from coordinate 756 downwards.
CGAAGTCCGGATCGTCCGAGCCCGGCAGGCGGTAGCCGGTTTCGACGAGCGTCACCGGCAGATCGCTCGGTAACGTGAAGGTCTCCGGCTTGACCGGCCGCAGCTTTACGGCGACCCGCTGCCCGAGCGATCGCGCCGGGATCGAATCGTAGAGCCGATGGACGCTCGCGAGCGTGACTTGCGGATCGACGTCGCCGGCGATCACGAGCACCGCGTTATTGGGTCCGTACCACAAGTCGTGAAAGCGTTTGAGATCGGCGCCGGTCGTGCGGTCGAACGACTCACGCGTGCCGAGCGGATCGTGCTCGTAGGGCGTGCCGGCGAACAGGTCGGCTTCGAGCCGGCTCGTCGCCTCGTATTGGGGATTGGAGAGATCTTGCGCGACCTCTTGTTCGATCGCGCCGCGTTCGGAGCTCCACTCGCTCTGCGCGTCGTCGATATCGCGCATGCATGCGGCGTCGACCCCGAGCGCGACGTCGACGTCGGCCGCCGGGACGCTCGAGAAGTACTGCGTGATGTTCTGTTGCGTATCGGCGTCGCCGTCGCCGCCGAGCTGCGCGAAGACGGCCGAAATCTGATCGCCCGAAACGTTACCGCAGCCGCGGAAGGCCATGTGTTCCTGGGCGTGCGCCATCCCCGGAAAGCCCGGCGGCGTCTCGTCGGCGCCGACGAGGTAATTCGTGTAGACCGAGGCCACGGGCGCGAGCGGCTCGCGCACGATGACGACCCGTCAGCCGTTTGCGAGCGTCGCGCGGG
>CAXUFI010000343.1:0-3006 GCA_964250245.1 uncultured bacterium | reverse complement strand
GCGGCGCCCGCGCCGGGCCGCCCGGCGCGACGCCGCAGCCGGCTTAGCCGCTCCGTTGCGGCTCGTCCACGCGGCTGTGCCGGCGGCCGAAGAGAAAGTATAGCGCGAGCCCGAGAGCCATCCACGCGAGGAAGCTCACGAGGGTTAACAACGGCAGACCTTTGAGGATGAGGCCGACGGCGCCCGCGGCCGAGAGGAGCGGCACGACGGGACTCCATGGGACGCGAAAGCCGCGTTTGAGATCGGGCGCCTGCCGGCGAAGGACGATCACGCCGACGGAGACGAGCGCGAATGCGAACAGCGTCCCGATGTTCACGAGGTTCGCGACGATGTCGAGTTGCGCGACGCCGGCGACGGCGGCGACGACGATACCGATCAGCGCCGACGAAAGGTACGGCGTCCGGAACTTCGGATGCACGCGCGAGAAGAGTGCCGGCAGCAAGCCGTCGCGCGACATCGCGAAGAAGACCCGGCTTTGGCCGTACAATAAGACCAGGAGCACGGTCGTCAGGCCGGCGATCGCGCCGACGGCGACGATCGCTCCGGCCCAGCCCAGTCCGATCGCGATGAGCGAGTACGATACGGGCGACGGTACGTTGAGTCTGGTATACGGCAGGATCCCGGTTAAGACGCCGCTGACGACGACGTAGAGGACGGTGCAGATCAAGAGGCTGCCGATGATGCCGCGCGGCAAGTCGCGGCCGGGGTTGGCGACTTCCTCGGCGGAGGTCGAGACGGCGTCGAATCCGATGTAGGCGAAGAAGACGAGCCCGGCGCCGTTGATGATGCCGCCGACGCCGAACGGCATGAACGGATGCCAATTCGCCGGGTTGATGTGGCCCGCGCCGATAACGATGAAGAAGACGACGATCGCGAGCTTCACGCAGACGATGATCTTGTTGACCGTGTTGCTCTCTTGCGTGCCGCGGATCAGCAACGCGGTAATCAGCAGGATGATCAGCGCCGCGGGTGCGTTCACGAGGCCGCCGTCGAAGGGATTGGTGCGAACGGCGTTCGGTAACGTGAGGCCGAACGTCGCTTTGAGGAAATCGGAGAAATAGCCGGACCAGCCGATCGCGACGGTCGCCGCGCCGAGCGCGTATTCCAAAATCAGACCCCAGCCGACGATCCAGGCGACGAACTCGCCGAGCGTCGCGTACACGTACGTGTAGGCGCTCCCGGAGACCGGCACCGTGGACGCGAGCTCCGCATAGCAAAGCGCCGCGAGCGCGCTGACGATCCCCGCGATGACGAACGACAGCACGACCGCGGGTCCCGCGCTCAGTGCCGCCGCTTTGCCGGTTAAGACGAAGATGCCGGTCCCGATGATGGCGCCGACGCCGAGCGCCGTAATTCCCCAAACGCCCATCGTACGTTTTAGCGCGTGCTCGCTCGCGCCCCGCTCGTCGCTCTCGGCTAAGATGCGCTCGATCGGTTTACGGCGCGTCAAGAGAGCGTTCATCGCGCCTCCTTCACCGCCCGACAGTAGTTCGACTGCCGGCTCGCAAAGGAGCGCGCATGGGGCGGGCGCGCGTCTTCGTAGCCGAGCTTGCGGCGCAAGACGCGGTGCGCAGCGACGTGCGCGCCGCGCTCGTGATGGCGCTCGGACGGGCGTACCATCAGGCCGGAGCGCCGACCGATCAACTCGAGGACATCATGCATCGCGCGGCCGGCGCGCTCGCGCTCGAATTGCAGGTGACCGCCTTGCCCACGAGCATCACCGCGGCGCTGGGGCCGCCCGAAGCGCAGCGCGTCGTGCTCTTGCGCCTGGAGCCCGGCTTCGTCGATTTGCAGCGCCTCGCGCTGCTCAACGGCGTCTACGACCGGATCCTCGCGAGCGCGGTCGCGCCGCCGGGAGCGCTGCACGAGATCGACGTTATCAGCGCCGCGAAGCCGGAGCTCGCGCCGTACGTCGCGATCCCGGCGTTCTGCGCGCTCTCGGTCGGCGTCTCGATCGTGCTCGGCGGCCGCTTGCAGGAAGGCATCGTCTCGGCGCTCGTGGGCGTCGCGGTCGGCTGTGTCTGGGTCGTCGCGCGGCGCTCGGTCACCGTCGACCGGCTCTTCGAAGTCTTGGCCGCGTTTTTGGCGACGATCGTCGTGACGCTGTACGCGACCCACGTCGCACCGATCGCCGTTTACGTTCCGCTCGTCGCGGGCGTCGTGCAGGTCTTACCGGGCTTTCAACTTACCACGGCGCTGCACGAACTCGCCTATCGCAACCTCGTCGCGGGCACGTCGCGGCTCGGCGCCGTCTTGATGACGCTGCTCTCCCTGGGTTGCGGGTTCGCGCTCGGGATCGCGGTCGTCGGGCCGAGCGCGCTGCACGTCTCGAAAATCACCTACGCGCCGGTCGCGTGGTACGCGCTCGCCTTTGCCGTCGTGGCGATCGCGTCGGGGATCGCGGTGCTCGAAGATGCGCGCCCGGTCGACTTTCCCTGGGTGATCGGTTCGTGTGCGGTGGCGGAGATCGCGTTCCGGCTCTTCGAAGCCTCGCCCGCGTTTCAGGTTGCGACCTTCGGCGCGGCGGTCGCCGTCGGTGTGCTCGCGAACGTCTGCGCGCGCTTCGCGCGCGTGCCGCAGGAAGTTCTGCTCATTCCCGGCGTCATCATCATCGTACCGGGCGCGCTGAGTTGCGAGAGCATCCTGTTCATCCTGCAAAGCGACGCGGCCGACGCCGCGACGATCGCGACCAACGCCGTCATCGCGGCGGTCGAGATCGTCTCGGGGCTGCTGCTCGCACAACTCTTCATCGCTCCGCGGCGCAGCTGAATTTGCTCCGGCCGACCCGCGCGTCCGTCGTCCTGGCCGCCGTCCCGGTGCTCGCGCTGACCGCCGGCATCCCGCTCGCGAACCGGCTCGAACCGCGCGTGCTCGGCCTGCCGTTTCTGCTCGCGTACATCGTCGCGTGGATCGTCTTGACCCCCGCCTTCCTCGGCGCGGCTTACGCGCTGGACAACGCCCGGGCGAAGCGCCCGCGATGAACGCGGCCGTCGCGCTCGGCATCGT
>CAXUFI010000342.1:0-3041 GCA_964250245.1 uncultured bacterium | reverse complement strand
CCGCGACGCCGTCGATCATCCGGGCGTTGCACGCGCGGCGCCGGCCGACGTCGCTCGATCTGGGCCTCGGGGAGCCGACGCTGCCGCCCGACATCCGCCATTTCGAACGGGCTACGGCCTGGGTGGCCGCCAACGGCTGCCCCTACTCCACGAACCTCGGCGATGCCGAGTTGCGGACGGCGATCGCCGCGCACTACGCCTATCCCGGCCTCGGCCGCGCCGAAAACGTCTGTCTGACGGCGGGCTCGCAAGAGGCGGTCTACGTCGCGCTGCGGACGTTACTCGATCCGGCGCACGATGAGATGCTCGTCGTGGAACCCGCCTTTCCCGTCTACGTAAAGATCGCGCAGGTCGAGGGGATCGCGTTACGGCGCGTGGCGATCGGTCCCGAAGCCGCCGACCCCTTCGATCCCGAGCGGATTTTGGCGGCGGTCGGGCCGCGGACGCGCGTCGTCGTCATCTGTTCGCCGTGCAATCCGACGGGTCGCGTCATTTCGCGCGCGAGCGTGCTCGCCATCGCCGCCGGCCTCGGCGCGCGCCCCGGACCGCCGGTCTACGTGCTGCACGACGAGATCTATCGCGAGCTGACGTACGTCGAGGATGCCGGACTCTTCGCAGCGGTGTATCCGCACACCGTGTCGGTGAACTCGCTCTCGAAGTCGAACGCCCTCACCGGCCTGCGGCTCGGCTGGGCGATCGCGCCCGCGGAGCTAATCGCGGCGCTCGTCAAGATTCACGCGTTGATCACCGCTTGCGCGAGCACGTTCTCGCAGCGCGTCGCCCTCGAAATCTTACCCGGCCGGGATCTCGGCGCGCACCGCGCCTGGTACGCGCGGCAGCGCGACGCGGTCCTGGAAACGCTCGCCGGACTCGGCCTGGACTTCATCGCGCCCGAGGGCGCGTTCTACGCCTGCGTGCGCGTCGGCGCGAGCGATACGCTCGCCTTCGCCGAGTCGCTCATCGACGATTACGACGTCGTCGCTATCCCGGGCGACGTCTTCTCACCCGTCCTCGCGGGCTGGCTGCGCACGAGCTTCCCGGCCCCGCGCGCGGGGGGCCGCGAGGGGGGGCCCCCCTCCGCGCCCGCGGCCGGGCTGTTGCCGCCCCCGGCCCCCGGGCTCGCGCTTCATTCGGCCGGCGTCGCGATGACGGACGCCGCCTGCGGCAATCCGATCCAGACCGTTTGCGCGTTGACGAATTCGCGGATGCCGAAACTGCCGAGCTCCCGGCCGTATCCGCTCTTCTTCACCCCACCGAACGGCAGCCGGGGATCGGAAGCCGTCATACCGTTGATGAAGACGGCGCCCGATTCGAGCCGCCGCGCGAGGGCTCGGGCGCGTTCGATGTCGGCCGTCCACAAGTTGCCGCCGAGCCCGTACTGCGAGGCGTTGGCGAGGGCGACGCAATCCTCGAGATTACGGGCGCGAATGAGCGCGGCCGCCGGTCCGAACGTTTCTTCGACGAACATCGGCATGTCTTCCGTGACGTCGGCGACGATCGTCGGTTCGAAATAGTATCCCGGACGCGCGAGCGCCTTGCCGCCGGTCGCCAGCCGCGCGCCGCGCCCGAGCGTGGCCGCGACTTGGCGCTCGAGATCGTCGCGCAGATCTTCGCGCGCCAGCGGGCCGAGCGTCGTCGTCCGGTCGAGCGGATCGCCCGCGCGTAGCGTCTGGACTTGCGCGACGAACGCTTCGCAAAACGTCTGGTACGATTCCGCCTCGATGATGAAGCGTTTGGCGGCGATGCAGCTCTGACCGTTATTTTGGAAGCGCGCCTTCAAAGCCGTCGCGGCGGCGGCTTCGATATCGGCATCGTTGAGCACGATGAAGGCGTCGGATCCGCCGAGTTCGAGAACGGTTTTCTTCAGATGCTTGCCGGCCGTCGCGGCGACGGAGCTGCCCGCGCCCTCGCTGCCGGTGAGCGTAACGGCGGCCACGCGCGGATCGGCCACGACGGCTTCCATATCGCGCCCCGCGACGACGAGCGTCGTAAACGCACCCGCGGGATAGCCGGCGCTCGTGAAGACGCGTTCGATCGCGAGCGCGCACCCCGTCACGTTCGCGGCATGTTTGAGCACGACGACGTTGCCCGCCATGAGCGCGGGCGCGGCCGCGCGGAACACTTGCCAGTACGGGAAATTCCAGGGCATCACGGCGAGCAAAATGCCGAGCGGCAGAAAGCCGACGTAGCTGTACGCCGCGGCCGAGGCGATCTCGATATCCGCTAGGTGCGCGGCCGCCGTCGCCGCGTAATAGTCGCAGCCGAGCGCCGACTTCTCGACCTCCGCTTCGGCCTCGACGAGCGTCTTGCCCATTTCGCGCGAGGCGAGCGTGGCGAGTTCGGTCGTGCTCGCCCGCAGTTGCGCCGCCGCCGCGCGCAGCAGTGCGGCACGCTCGTCGAGGGGCACGTGACGCCACGTGCGATAGGTCCGATCCGCTCGCTCGAGCGCCGCGTCGATCGCGCGCGAATCGTGAACGTCGTAGGTGGCGAGCCGGCGACCGGTCGACGGATCGACCGTCGTGATGGCGGGAGACGTCGTCGTGCGCACGCAGCTCGCTTCGGGGCGTCCGGCGAACGCTCCCATCGCTAGCGGCACGGCGACTCGCACCCGAGCGCGCGCGCCGCCACGGTGTGCAGCGCGTCACGCGGCACGAGCCCGATCAGTTCGGTGGCGGCGACGGCGATGCCGCGGGGGCGCGCCAGCAGGCCGACGAGAGTGACGATGCGGTCGAGCGGCACCGCGCGATGATCGGTTACGTTACACGACACTTGGACGCGACCATCGGCCTGCCGGATGCCGAGCGCGCGCAGACCGCGTAAGCCGCCGCTCCGTTCGCGCAACAGCCGCGCGATGCTCCGGGCGGCCGCGAGGTCGTCGCTTGCGAGAATGACGTTGAACGCCACGAGCACGGGCCGCGCGCCGACCGCCGTCGCACCGGCGCTGGGATGCAAACGTATCTCGCCGACGTCCGGCAGTTGCGCGCGCGCGGCGCGTACCTCGCAACCGCCCAGCCGGCCGTCCGCGCGCGGCGGTGCGGGGC
>CAXUFI010000341.1:0-3045 GCA_964250245.1 uncultured bacterium | reverse complement strand
GGGGCCCCGGCCCCAGGGGCGCCTTCCACCCCTCCCCGACGGACGGGCTGACCGCCCACGGCCGCGCGCTCTTCACGCGGGGCCTGCCGACCGGCAAGCGCGTCGCGATCGTCGGCGCGGGGCCGGCCGGGCTATCGGCGGCGCGCGATCTCGCCCGGCTCGGTCACGCCGTCACGTGTTTCGAACGCGACGCGGTCGCGGGCGGCCTCAACACCTACGGCATCGTCCCGTTCCGGCTGCCCACGGCCGTCGCCACGTGGGAAGCCGCCGAGGTCGAGCGCCTGGGCGTCGAGATCCGCACGAACGTCGCCGTCGACCCGGTGCTGGCGGCCGATCTGCGGGCGACCTACGACGCCGTCGTCGTCGCCTGCGGCATGGGTTCCGTTCCGACGCTGGGGATTGCGGGTGAAGATGCGCCCGGCGTGTGGGACGCGCTCGACGTCATCCGCCGGGCGAAACGCGATGGCGCGGTCCCGGGAGTCGGCCCGCGGGTGGCCGTGATCGGTGGCGGTAACACGGCGATCGACGCCGCCACGACCGCGAAGCGGCTCGGCGCGGCGTCCGTTACGATGTTTTATCGCCGCGGCGTCGCGCGCATGACCGCCTATCCGTTCGAGGTGACGTTCGCGCGTACCGAGGGCGTCGAGTTTCGGGAATACGCGGTGCCGACGAAGATTTTCGTTCACGACGGTCGTGTCGCCGGTCTGCAACTCGTCGAGACCGCGCGCGACGACAGCACGCGGCCGCTGCCGGGGACCGAGTTCACGTTGCCCGTGGATACGGTCATTCGCGCGATCGGTCAGACGAAGCTCGCCGCGCTGCTCGACGCCTTCGGCGTCGTACACGAGCGCGGCATCGCCGTGGTCGATGACGAGATGCGGACGAACGTGCCCGGCGTCTTCGCTGCCGGCGACTGCATGTTCCGGCCGGGACAGAGCGACGCCATGGTCGTCGAAGCCGCCGAACGCGGCAAGACGGCGGCGCGCAGCATCGACGCCTACCTGCGCGCGAAGGAGGCGTAATGGCCGATCTCTCCGTCGACGTCGCGGGCATCCGTTCGCCCAATCCCTTTTGGCTGGCCTCGGCGCCGCCGACGAACTCCGGTTATCAGGTGATGCGCGCGTTCGCGGCCGGCTGGGGCGGCGCCGTGTGGAAGACGCTCGGCGATCCGATCGTTAACGTGACGTCCCGCTTCGCCGGACTCAACCATGGGCCGGCGCGCATGGTCGGCATGAATAACATCGAGCTGATCACCGACCGTCCGCTCGCGGACAATCTGCGCGAGATCGCGGAGTGCAAGGCCGCGTATCCGGACCGTGCGATCGTCGCCTCGCTCATGACGGAGTGCCGCCAAGAAGCGTGGCACGAGCTGGTCCGCGCCGTGCAAGCGGTCGCGATCGACGGCTTCGAATTGAATTTCGGCTGTCCGCACGGCATGTCCGAACGCGGTATGGGCTCGGCCGTGGGGCAAGACCCCGAGCTCATCGAGCAGACGACGCGCTGGGTGAAAGAGGTCGCCCGGGTTCCGGTGATCGTCAAGCTGACGCCCAACGTCACGGACATTCGTTACGCGGCTCGCGCGGCGAAGCGCGGCGGCGCCGACGCGATCTCGCTCATCAATACCATCAATAGCCTCATGGGCGTCGATCTCGACACCTGGTTTCCGATCCCGCACGTCGACGGCAAATCGTCGCACGGCGGCTTCTGCGGCCCCGCGGTAAAGCCGATCGCGCTCAACATGGTCGGCGAGTGCGCGCGCGATCCGCAGGTCGGCTTGCCGCTGTCCGGCATCGGCGGCATCGCCGACTGGCGCGATGCGGTCGAGTTTCTGCTAATGGGTTCGAGCAGCGTTCAAGTATGCACCGCGGTGATGCATCACGGCTTTCGCATCGTCGCCGATCTCATCGACGGGCTCGCTACCTACCTCGACGATCGCGGGTTGCAATCCGTGCGCGAGTTGGTCGGCAAATCCGTGCCCCGCTTCGTCGACTGGAACGACCTCAATCTCGATTACAAAGTCGTCGCACGCATCGATCCCGCGACCTGCATCAATTGCAATCGCTGCTACATCGCCTGCGAAGACGCCGCGCACCAGTGCATCGACCGCCTGACGGACCCGGGCGGCGCACCGCTGGTCGTCGTGGATGAGGAACATTGCGTCGGTTGCAATCTGTGCAAGATGGTTTGTCCGGTCGAAGAGTGCATCACGATGGTGCGCGTCGATGCCGGCGCGACCGCTCACACCTGGAGAGAACGTTTATCGGCACCGTTATAAAAGGCGGCACGGTCGTCACGGCGACGGACTTCGGTCCGGCGGACGTGCTCGTCGAAGACGGCACGATCGCGGCCATCGCTCGCGAAATCAAGAGCAACGGTCACACGACCCTCGACGCAATCGGGACGTACGTTTTCCCGGGGTTGATCGATCCGCACACGCACCTCGACATGCCCTTCGGCGGAACGACGACGGCCGACGACTTCGCCTCGGGAACGGCGGCGGCGGCGCTCGGCGGCACGACGACGATCGTCGATTTCGCGCTGCATCAGAAGGGCGATTCGCTCGCCAACGCGGTCAAGACGTGGCACGCTAAGGCCGCCGGCAAAGCGTCGATCGATTACGCGTTTCACCTGACGATCGCCGACGGCCGGCCCGAGACGATCGAAGAGATCCCGCAGATGATCGAGCGCGAAGGCGTGAACTCGTTCAAGGTGTTCATGGCCTACAAGCACGTCTTGCAAGTCGATGACGAGACGATCTTCAAGGTGATGCGCGCCGCGGCGCGTTTCGGCGGTCTCGTTCAGGTGCATGCCGAGAACGGCGACGTTATCGAAGTAACGGTCGCCGAAGCGCTCGCGAGCGGCCGCACGGAACCGCGATACCACGCCTTAACCCGGCCCGTCGAACTCGAAAGCGAGGCGACGGCGCGCGCGATCCGCCTCGCCGCGCGTTCTTCACCGTAATTGAAGATGATGTCCGCGAGCTCGGCCTCGCTCGACTCCGCGAGCAGATCGTGAGCGCTGCGACCGTGGCCGGCGTTCATGCGC
>CAXUFI010000340.1:0-3055 GCA_964250245.1 uncultured bacterium | reverse complement strand
CGCCGGCGGCGGCCTACGCGCCGATGGACGGCTTCCACCTCGCGAACGTCGAACTCGCGCGGCTCGGTCTCGCCGAGCGCAAAGGCAGCGCGCCGTCGTTCGACTCGGCCGGCTTCGCGCACGCGCTCGCGCGGCTCGCCCGGCGCGAGGACAACGTGTATCTGCCGGCCTTTTCGCACGGCCGCATCAACGAGGCGATCGCCGGAGCGATCCCCGTGCCGGCCGCGGTCTCGCTCGTCGTCGTGGAGGGGAATTATCTGCTGCTCGACGAGCCGCAGTGGACCGCCGCGCGGAGGGAACTGAGCGAAGCCTGGTACATCGACGTCCCCGAAGACGTCTGCCGGGAGCGGCTGATCGCCCGGCACATCGCGACCGGACGCGAACCGGCGAACGCGCGCGCTTGGGTGCGCGACAACGACCTTCCCAATCTCCGGACGATCGCGGCGACGCGCTCCCGGGCGGACGTCGTGATCGACGGGCTCGAACTCGCGGCGCCGGTTGCGCATCGATAAGTATCTCAAAGTCAGCCGGCTCGCGAAGCGCCGCAGCGAGGCGCACGAGGCGCTGGTGAACGGGCGCATCACGCGCGGCGGCGTGCCGCTCAAGCCCGGCTACGACGTGAAAGTCGGCGACGTTCTCGAATTGCATTACGCGCGCAAGTACGTCACCGTCCGCGTGCTGCACGTGCCCGAACGGGTCACGCCGGCGCTCAAAGGGATCGAACTCTACGAAGTCGTCGCCGAGCGCCGGGACGAACCGGCGGATTGGCTCGCATAAGCGTGGGCTCGTCCACGGTATCGGCCGACGCGAAGGATGCGCTCGCGCGGACGAAGGTCGAGGCCGCGCACTGCCGCGCCGCGCTGCGTAACGGTCTCTACGTCTACGGCGTGGATCGCGCGCGCGCGCGTTTCCGCACGCAGCGGCCGGCGCTCGCGCGGCTGCTGTGGTCGCTGCTCGACGATCGCAAGACGCGGCCGGTGCACAAAGTCGCGGGGACGCGGCTGCGCCGCATACCGACGTACGAGATCGACGTCGCGCTCCCGGACCGCGTGCCGCGGCCGGCCGCCCGCTGCGACCGGCGGATGGAGCTGCGCGCGGCGTTCCTATCGTGCGGCTCGCTCGCGATGCCGGCGCACGGTTACCACTTGGAATTCGTGCCGCCCGACGAGGCCGCCGCGGAGCGGCTCGAGGCCGTCCTGCGCGCGGAAAGCTTAACCCCCAAACGAGCGCGACGCAAGCAGCGCACGGTGGTGTACTTTAAGAATATCGAAGCGATCGCGCAACTGCTGGCCGGCATCGGCGCGTCGCAAGCGATGCTGCGCGTCGAGGACGTGCGGGCCTACAAGGAGACGAAGAATCGCATCCGGCGGCTCGTGAATACCGAAGCCGCCAACGTCGACCGCACGACGAGCGCCGCCGCCGCGCAGCGCGAGGCGATCGGCCTCATCGCCGAAGCGTGCGGCTTGCGAACGCTCTCCGCGCCGCTGCGGGAAGCCGCCGAGTTGCGGCTCGCGCATCCGACCGAAAGCCTCGCCGAACTCGGCCGGCGCTGTAACCCGGCCGTGATGAAGTCGACGCTCAACGGACGCATCGCCGCGCTGGTCCGCATGGCGGGCCGCTTAGCGGCCGCGGCCCCCGCGCCGCGCGGCCCGGAATAAGCAGGGTCGCCGGAGGAGCATCGGGTACTCGGAGGGGCCGTCGCCGCGCGCCCGGCCGGCCTCTACCGATAGTGAAGGAGCGATATGCGAATCGGAATCAACGGCTTCGGCCGCATCGGCCGGAATTTCACGAAAGCGCTCCTCGAGCGGCACCCGGACGTCGAGATCGCGGCCGTGAACGACCTGACGAGCCCGGCCGAGTGCGCGCACCTCTTCAAGTACGATTCGAATTACGGCACCTTCGCGGGCGACGTCGCGCCGAGCGCGGACGGCATCGCGATCGACGGTAAAGCGATTAAGGTTTTCGCCGAACGCGATCCGGCGAAGATACCGTGGCGCGATCACGGTATCGAACTCGTGATCGAGTCGACGGGCCTCTTCACGGACGCGGCGAAGGCGCGGCTGCACATCGACGGCGGCGGAGCGAAGAAAGTCATCATTTCGGCGCCGGCCAAGGGCGAGGACATCACGCTGGTGCTCGGCGTCAACCACGCCGCGTACGACCCCGACGTTCACCACGTCATCTCGAACGCTTCGTGCACGACGAATTGCCTGGCCACGGCCGTCAAACCGATCGTCGATCGTCTCGGCTGGGTCAAGGGCTTCATGACGACGGTGCACTCGTACACCAACGATCAAAACATCCTCGACGCGCCGCACAAGGATCTGCGGCGCGCGCGCAACGCCGCGACGAATATCGTGCCGACGTCGACCGGCGCCGCGAAGGCGTTATTTCTAACGATCCCGGAGATCGAAGGAACGTTCGACGGCTTCGCGCTGCGCGTCCCGACGCCGACCGTCTCGATGATCTATCTCGTCGCGCAAGTTAAGAAAGAGACGACCAAGGCGGAGCTCAACGCGATCCTGCGCGGCGCCGCGACGGGCGAGCTCAAAGACATCGTCGGCTATTCCGAAGACGAGCTGGTCTCGTCGGATTTCAAACGCTCCTCGTTCAGCTCGATCATCGATTCGAAGCTCAATAACGCCAACGGCGATCTCATTCAAGTCGCAGCCTGGTACGATAACGAGTGGGGTTATTCGTGCCGCCTCGCCGACGTAACGCAGCTGGTCCTCTCGAAGCTCCCCGCCGCGGTTTAGCTACCGCCGACGATGAACTTTCGAAGTCTGCGGCAGGTCGACGTCGCCGGCAAGCGCGTCGTGGTGCGCGAGGATTTGAACGTGCCGCTTAGAGACGGCGCCGTCGGCGATCCGACGCGGCTCCTCGCGGCGCTGCCGACGCTGCGCTTCCTGCACGAGCGCGGCGCGCGGACGATCGTCCTCTCGCATCTCGGCCGTCCCGACGGGACGATCGTGCCGGCGCTCTCGCTGCGCCCGGTCGCGGCCGACGTCGCCCGCCGCTTGCGGCTCCCGGTCGCCTTTTCCGCCGCCTGCGCCGG
>CAXUFI010000339.1:0-3063 GCA_964250245.1 uncultured bacterium | reverse complement strand
GGTTTTCGGGGTTTGGGGCGCGAACTGGTTTGGGTAGCTGGGATCGTTGCTAGGCGTGGGATCGTTGGGCGGGGCTCGACGGATAACGTAAGCGGCAAAGGAAAGTAGAAATGACCGTTATCGATTCACCTCAGGGCGCGACGATCGAAGTTCGCGAGCGCCGGGATAATTATGCGAAGTTCGTGATCGAACCGCTCGAGCGCGGGTTCGGGATCACGCTCGGAAACTCGCTGCGCCGGGTGCTGCTGTCGACGATTCCGGGTGCCGCCGTCACGTACGTGAAGATCGACGGCGTGCTGCACGAATTCTCGACGATCGCCGGCGTCGTGGAAGACACGACGAATCTGCTTCTGAATTTGAAGGGCTTGCCGATCAAGCTCGACACGGACGAACCCAAGGTGCTGACGCTCTCCGTCGGCGGCGCGCGCGAAGTCACGGCCTCCGATATCGCGCCCGATGCCGACGTCGAGATCTTGCAGCCCGATTACCACATCGCGACGATGACGGGGAAGTCCGCCAAGCTGCAGATGGAGATCGGCGTCGAAAAGGCGCGCGGCTACGTGACCGCCGATAAGCAGAAGAACGTCGAGCACATGATCGGCCTCATCCCGCTCGACTCGATTTTCTCGCCAATTCGCAAGGTGAACTTTACCGTCGACGATACGCGCGTCGGTCAGTCGGTCGATTTCGACCGGCTGACGCTCGAGATCGAGACGAACGGTTCGATCACGCCCGACGACGCGCTGTCGACCGCGGCGACGATCCTGCAAGATCAGCTCGACTTGTTCGTGAATTTCACGCAGGAAGAGAAGCCGCCGGCGGCCGCGCCGACGAGCGAATGGGATATCCCGGTCGAATCGCTCAACCTCTCCGTCCGTTCGTTCAACTGCCTCAAGCGCGCGGGTATTTCGAAGATCTCCGAGCTCTTGGATATGACCGAAGACGAGATCATCAAGATGCGTAACTTCGGTAAGAAGTCGCTCGACGAAATCAAGCAAGTCCTGGAAGAACGCGGCCTCTCGCTGCGCCAACCCGTTTAACGGCGCCGTAAGCCGCCGGAAGAGTATATATGCCGCACCAAATCGCTCAGAAACGTCTCTCGCGCACGAACGGTCCGCGCCGCGCGTTGCTCCGCAGCCTCGCGACGTCGTTCTTCAAACACGAGAAGATCGAAACGACGACGATCAAGGCCAAGGAAATTTCGAAAGTCGTCGAGCGGTTGATCACCACGGCGCGGCGCGGCGACCTGCACTCGCGCCGGCTCGTCGCGGCCTACTTACTCGAGCCGGCGGTGACGAAGAAGCTCTGCGATCAGATCGCGCCCGCACTCAAGGAGCGGACCGGCGGCTTCACGCGGATCATGAAGACGCGCGTGCGGCCCGGGGACGCAGCCGAGCTCTCGCTGCTGGAGCTCGTTCGCTAACAGTCGGTCGTACCGACGGCGCGCATGATGCTCACGCAACCTCCGAGTACCGAGCCGCTCGAACTCATCGCCGTCGTGCGGGAGTTCGTAGCGGACACCTTGACGCCGATCTCCGCCTACCTCGCCCTGGCCACGCCGGGGCGTTCCTGTTTGCTCGAGTCGGTCGAGGGCACCGACCGCATCGCCCGCTATTCGTTCATCGGTCTCGATTATCTCGAAGCGGCCGCCTTCGACGACGATCCCGAGATGCTCCCGAAAATTCGCGCACTCATGGCGACGTTTCGACTCGGTGACGTGAACTTGCCGTTCTCGGGCGGCGCGCTCTGCGTCTTCGCGTACGACGCGGCGCGCGTCCTCGAGCGCATCGGCCCGAAATTGCCGGCGGATTTGCCCTTCGCGGACGTGCTCGTCATCGTCCCCGGCACGTGGGTCGTGTTCGATCATTTCACGCATCGCGTCTCGCTCATCGGCTTCGCGCGCGGGTCCCAGGAACGCGAAACCGTCGAACGGCGGATCGACGGCTATATCGCGGCATTGCTCGCCACGCATCCGGCGCTGCCGGGTGCGGTCGCGGCGCAGGGGCCGGTCGCGCAATCGCTCGGGCACGACGAGTATCTCGGGCGGGTCGCGCGGGCGAAGGCGGCGATTTACGACGGCGACGTCTACCAGCTGCAACTCGGCATTCAATTCTCGAGCGATTTCGCTGGGTCGCCGTTCGATTTCTACCGTCACATCCGCTCGCGCAACCCGTCGCCGTACATGTTTTACATCGAGCACGAAGGGCGCGCCGTCTTCGGGGCCTCGCCCGAATTTCTCGTTCGCCTCGACGGGACGCGGGCGCGTCTGCGGCCGCTCGCCGGGACCCGGCCGCGCGGCGAAACGCCCGAGCGCGACAACGCGATCGCGGCCGAGCTGCTCGCGAACGTAAAAGAGCGCGCCGAACACGTCATGCTCGTCGACCTCGGGCGCAACGATCTCGGCGTCGTCTCGACCATCGGCTCGGTGCGCGTCGACGAACTCATGCAGATCGAACGCTACAGTCACGTCATGCATATCGTCTCCAACGTGGTGGGCGAATTGCGCGACGACGTCGACGCGCTCGACCTGTTCGCCGCCGCGTTCCCCGCCGGCACCGTAACGGGTACGCCGAAGATTCGCGCGATGCAATTGATCGATACGCTCGAACCGGTCGCGCGCGGTTTTTACGCCGGCAGCATCGCCTTCGTGCGCTTCGACGGCGACATGGATTCGTGCATCAGTTTGCGCTGCGTCGCGACGGCCCGCGGCCGCGCCTATTGGCAGGCCTCGGCCGGAATCGTCGCCGATAGCGAACCCGAAGCCGAGTATCGGGAGATCTTCGCGAAGACGCGCATCGTTCGCGAAGTGCTCGGGCTCGAAGCGTGAACGTTCTGCTCGTCGATAATTACGACTCGTTTACGTACAATCTCGCGCACCTCTTTGGATCGCTCGGGGCGACGGTTACCGTGCTGCGTAACGACGACGAGCGGCTGACGAGCGAAGCCGTCGGCAGCCACGACGTGCTCTGCATCGGGCCGGGCCCCGGCCGGCCCCCGGGCGCCGGCCAAACCGTGCCGGGGCGCGGGGGGGCGGGCGCGCGGGACCCCCCCCGGGGGGGCGGG
>CAXUFI010000338.1:0-3072 GCA_964250245.1 uncultured bacterium | reverse complement strand
GGCGTAAGGCGCGGGTCGGGGAAAGCGGGGTCGGTCGCGACGGCCGTCACTTGGCGCCGCCGCAGCGTGAGCGAGTTCGGTCCGCCGGCATCGGAGGGTTGCGGCGGCGCGATCGGCAGCAGCGTCGCGGGTGCTTGGGCGACCGCGCGCAGGACCCGATTACCCATGCCGTTCCCGAGGTAGATCGCGGCCAGCAGCACGACGGCGCCGAGCACGAGCAAGGTCGAGACGCCGGCCCGCGGGCCCACCTACGGCGCTTCCATGGCGAGTGCGACCCGGGCGTCCGGCGGCGCGGGGTACGCTTCACGGTCGAGCGGGTTCCCCGCAAGCACGAGCGAGACCAACTCCCCCGCCGCGAGCGTCCGCCGGACGCGCAGCGCGCGGAAGTCGAGCGCCACGTCGCGTTCGCGGTCGTCGAGATTGCACAGAAACGCGCGCACGGCGCCCCCATCGTCTTCGAACACGACCGCTCCGACTTCGATCGGCGAGACCGAGGCTTCGCCGCTCACGTCGGTCCCCGCGAAGATGCTGCGGTACGGTTCTTCCGCCGACGATTCGCGCATGTCGCCGTAGATGCACTTCTCCGCCACGTCGACGACGTACGTGCAACGTCCCGTGCCCCAGCGGACGCGCACGCACGCGACCCACTTCCAGCCCGACGGCACGAGCGGCGAGAGATGCGGCCGGCCGCTCGTGCGATAGCCGTCGAGCCCGCCGACGGTCTCCGCGACCGCCCAGAGATATTTCGCGCCGGTCCACGGCGAGAGGTACATCCCGTGGTTGGTAAGCGAGCCGCCGTCGAACCACTCGGCGAATTGGCCCGGGACCGTGTTACGACGCGACCCCTCCTCCATCGTCGCGTAAATCTTTCGTAGCCAGTCCGCCGCTTCGTCGACGAAGCCGTTGCGCGCGAGGGCGACCGTAAACCACAGCGTGAGGTCGGGCCACACGCCGCCGAGCAAACCGAAACCGTGTGACGGGAAGTACCACGAATCCGCGGTCGAGATCGTGCGCAAGCCGACCGGCGTGACGAAATCGTCCTCGGAGAGACGCGCCAGGATCGCGCAGCGTTGCGCGGCATTGGCGACGCCGAACAACACCGGAAAGACTTCGTCGGCCGTCAAGTTGTCCTGATAATTCCGGTCCTTGTCGTAGTTAAGGACGAAGGCGCCCGTGTCGTCGTTGAACAGGCCGGCCATCATCCGCTGCCGCAGCTTCTCCGCTTCGCCCGCGTAGCGCTCCCAATGATCGCGGTCCCCGGCGACGGCGCAGAGCATCGCCGCCGCTTCGAGGGCGAACACCGCTTCGGCATTGATCTCCGTGACCGCGCCGTCGAGCGTGTAATACGGAATGATATTCCGCCACGAGGCGATGCCGTACATATCGACGCCTTTGGCGGTGCAGAAAACGAGGCCGTTATCGTCGCGCTGCGAGAGCAGATAATCGGCGACGCGCACGATCAGCGGCACGAGCTCCTTCACCCACGCATCGTCGAGCGTCGCGTTGTAATGATGCAGGATCGCGACGAGGTGCAGCGGCGTGTCGTCGTTGATGTTGAGGTCGTACGACGTGCGGAACCCGCTGACGCCGCGCACGTACTCGACGATCTGCCCGGAGTCTTCCACGAAGCGATTGAAGAGGTCGAGCGCGTCGCGGCTGAATCCGGGCAGAAAATAATCGAAGCCGTGCACGAACCAGGACGTGTCGCGCGAGACGAGGATATCGGAGGGCGGCGAATTCGTCGCGCCCCAGCCTTGCGGATACTGCTTAACGATCCGCAGCATGTTGGCTTTGGCCCACACGACGCCGCGGCTGATGACGGGCGAGGGGACCATGAAGCGCGCGTCGGCGAGCGCTTCGCCGTAATACCGCTGCGTCAGCTCGAGCGCGCTCCCGTCCCGCAGCAGCCGGTCGAAGGTCTTCCGCACCGTCTCTTTGCCTTGGCCGTCGTACGCGACGACGAGCCGGAGCGTTTCGACCGCGCCGGGGGCGACCGTCACGCGGTATTCGAACGCGCCGAAGATGCGGCCGCTCGCGTACGCGGCGAGTTCGGGCGTGACTTCGTTCAGGTGCCCCTCTTCGCGCAGCGCCCCGCGGCGCATCGCTTTGAGAAGAACCTGTTCGCGCAGCGCCACGACCGTCGCTTCGGGCTTGCGCGAGCCGCCCCACATCCGCGCGGCGCCGTTCTCGCCGCTCCACGCGCACACGTAATCGCCTTCGACGGCCGCATGGACCTCGGGCTCCGGCTCGCCATAGAAGCGCTGGCCGACGAGCAGCGCCCAAGGAAAGAGCGTCGCGAGCACCGGCTCCGCGGACGAGTTCGTCAGCTTCACGTCGATGATGAAGGCGACGGCCCGATCGTTCGGCACCCCGTTGGGCACGTAGAAGCATTCGGTAACGAGTAAGCGCTCGTCGAGTGCGAATTGCGAGATCTGCGCGTAGGGAAGGAACGTAAATTCGCGCTGAATCTGATGCGGGAAGATGGTCGCGTCGCGGTCGCGCAAGCGATAGGCGATCTGATGCGTGCCGAAGATGATGCGGTCGCTGTCGGCATCCCACAGGCCGCGCACGCCGCCCTTGGGCGTGCAGGAGGCGTAGGTCTTGAAGTTGCCGAGCGTCAACCCGAACGGCGTTTCGGATTCGGGCAAGACGTAGGCGCAGAGCTCGTTTCGTTGCGCGTGGTACGAGGGCGTCACAGCCTCGGATCGTTCGCGTGGGAAGAATGAGCCACCCGGTTCCGCGACCGAAGTATCGGCGGTGCCGACGCTGCTCGCTCCGGCGAAGATCAACACGACGCTCGAGATTCTCGCGCGGCGCGACGACGGCTTTCATACGCTGCGCAGCGTCATGCTGCCGATCGGCTTGTACGACCGCATCGAACTCGAGCCGGCCGCCGTCGCGCGTTTCGAGACGGACGATCCGGCGCTGGCCGACGGCAATCTCGTCGAACGGGCGCTGGCCGCGGCGGGCGTCGGGCCGTTCGTCGTGACCCTGCACAAAGCGATCCCCGTCGGCGGCGGACTCGGCGGCGGCTCGAGCGATGCGGCGGCGATCTTGGCCGCGGCCATGGCG
>CAXUFI010000337.1:0-3078 GCA_964250245.1 uncultured bacterium | reverse complement strand
GCGACTCCCCACCCCCCCCTCGTCGCCGGGCCCCTGGCCGGCCGCGGCGAAGCGTTCGGGACGCTGGTCGAGCGTTACGACCGGGCCGTTTACCACCTCTGCCTGCGGACGATGCGCAACCCGGACGAGGCGCGCGACTGCACCCAGGAAGCGTTCTTCAAAGCTTTTCGCAGCCTCCACACCTTCAAAACCGGCGCCAAATTCTCGACCTGGATCTTTTCGATCGCCTATCACGCCTGCTGCGACCGTTTGTCGCGTCGCAAACGTTACAGTGCGGAAGAGCTGCCGGAGCGCGCCGACATGGAACCAGGGCCCGCCGCGGTTACGGAACGAAAGGACGAGGCGCGGCAACTGCGCGACGCGATCGACGCCTTGCCCGAGAAATACCGGACGGTGATCACGCTCTATCACTTGCAGGGCCGGCAGTACGACGAAATCGCGGACGTCTTGGGGCTGCCGATGGGAACGGTAAAAACGCATCTTTTCCGGGCAAAGGAACTGTTACGTAAAAGCTTGGTGAACGAATGACTGACGACTTCGACGATCTAGACCGCGCCCTCTTCGCATTGCCGCTCGAGATGCCGCCGGCCGGCATGCGCGCGGCGATCCTGCGCGCGACCGCCGAGGCCCCGCTGCCCGTGTTCGCCTTCGGTTCCTTCGAAATCGCGCTGATCGGCTCGGTTTTCGCGGTCGCCGTCTGGATGTTGCTCGCTTTTGTCATGCATCCGTCGCTCGCGGCGGCTTTGAACGCGCAAATCGTCGCGCTCACTCACGCGTTCGCCGACCCGGCGACCATTCTCTGGCTCGCCGCCGGCGGCTCGGTCGCCGCCTGGTTCTCGTTCGGAAACGGTCTGCTCGGAGGCAGCCTGCCCCGGCGCTCGTGAACGAGCCCGAGCAACAGCGCTACAAGATTCTCGTCGTCGAAGACGATGCCGCGATCGTGCGGGTGCTGCGTTTGGAACTCGAGCACGAAGGCTACGAAGTCGAGACCGCGAGCGACGGGCTCGCCGGCTTGGAGCAGGCACTCAAAGAACCCGACCTCATCGTGCTCGACGTGATGCTGCCGAAGATGGACGGCCTGGAGATTTGCAAGCGCGTGCGAATGAAGAGCCGCGTGCCCATCATCATGCTCACCGCGAAGGACCGCATCTCCGAACGCGTGGGCGGGCTCGACATCGGGGCCGACGACTACCTGACGAAGCCGTTTTCGATCGAAGAGTTATTGGCCCGCGTGCGCGCCCGCTTGCGCGAGCGCAACCCGCAATCGCGCATCCTGACCGTCCGCGATCTGACGATGGACCGCGACCGGCACGAAGTCGTCCGCGGCGGCCGGCCGATCGCCCTGACCGCCAAAGAGTACGGTCTGCTCGAGTATCTCTTGCTGCACCGCAACGTGGTGCATACGCGCGACGAACTCTTCAACGGCGTCTGGGGGAGCGATTTCCTCGGCGACTCCAATCTCATCGACGTCTACATCCGCTATCTGCGGGGCAAAGTCGACGACGGCTTCGACGACAAGTTGATCGGCACCGTGCGCGGCGTGGGTTATACGCTGCGGGATTAAGGTTTCGCTCGCTGCGCTGGCGCATCGCGAGCTTGTACGCACTCCTCTTACTGCTCGTGATCGTCGCCGTCGCAGGCGTTCTCACCGTCCAACTGCGGTCGATACTGCTCGACGAGGCGCGCGGCAAGATCGACGGTGTCGGCACCGACATCGCGCAACTCGTCAAAGGCGAACAGGCCCTCAGCGCGATCGGGGACGTCTCGCCGATCGAAGCCGATCTCACCGGGACGGGCGCCCTGGATCATTGGGCGGGCCCGACGACGTTCGTCGAAATCGACACGCTCGGCGGTTATCCGGTGGCGAAGAGCTCGAATATGGGCGGCGCCTCGTTCGCAGCGGCGGCACCCACGCCGGCACAACCCGTGATTTACCGGACGGAGAAGCGTACCGGGCTCGGCGACGTTCTCGTGCGCGACGAACTGCTGCGCTTTCCCGGCGGCGCACTCGTCACCGCGGTCGGTGAATCGCTCGACGTGTACGATCAAACCCTCGGCCGCGTGCGCGTGCTGCTCGGACTCGTCGTCGGCGTCGCGGCGCTCCTGGTCATCTTCGGCTCGTTCGCCATCGCCCGCAGCGCCCTCGACCCGATCGGCAAACTCATCGCCGCGATGAGCGCGATTCGCTCCGACCGGCTCAGCAGCCGGCTGGCCTGGTCGGACCGGCACGACGAATTGGGTACGCTCGCCGAGAGTTTCGACGCCATGCTCGACCGGCTCGAGGACGGCTTCGCGCGCGAGCGGCAATTCATGTCCGACGCGTCGCACGAACTTAAAACGCCGTTAACGGTGATCAACGCGAACGCGCAGATGCTCGAGCGCTGGGCCGATCGCGATCCGGACGTGCGTCGCCAAAGCCTGCACGCGATTGCGAACGAGAGCGCCGCGCTCGCCGCGATGGTGAACGGCATGTTGCTGCTCGCCCGGGCCGAGTCTGGCGAAAGCATCCCGCGCGCTCCGGTCGCGCTCGACGCGGCGATCGCCGAAGCCGTCGCTGCCACCGAACCCCGGGCTCGCGGGAAAGCCCTCGCGCTCAGCTATGCCGGACCGCCGGCCGAACTGCTCGTGAACGGCGACGCTACGCTGCTGCGGCAGCTCTTCACCAACCTGATCGACAATGCGATTAAATTCACGGAAGCGGGGCGCATCGAGGTCGCGTTACGGCACGAAGGCGAAACCGCCGTGGCGACCGTCAGCGATACGGGGGTCGGCATCCCCGCCGGGGCCCTGAATCGCGTGTTCGACCGCTTCTACCGCACCGACGCTTCCCGCGATCGCGCGGTCCCGGGCACCGGACTCGGGCTCGCCATCGTGCGCAGCATCGCTCGCGTCCACGGCGGCACCGTGACCGCCGAGCGGCAACCGGAAGGGGGAACGATGATTCGCGTGGTCCTGCCCACGCTCACGCCGCTCCAATGACGCCTCCGGACCGATCGCGTACGTTCCCGTTGGTGGACACCTTCGCGGCCCGAGCTGCGGGCTGGACCCGGGCCGCCTTCTTGGCCGTGGTCGCGGCCG